>NZ_DATMTE010000113.1:0-5964 GCF_035564935.1 Chitinophaga sp.
CCTATGATTTTTCTTAAATGATTGATTTGAAATGTGTTAACCAGGTGGCACACAGGTTGCAAACCCCATAGTGCAATAATAATGTTGCGGTTATCACTAAAAACAAACATCATGAAAGCTCTTCCTCAAATCCTGCAGCGATTCTTTTCGCGCGACGATGTAAAGGCGCCGGTTATCACTGTACAAACAGCCCTGGAGCCCATCCACGAAAAAGACACCTACCAGGGCGGTGAATTTCTGAATGATCTTATCAGGGAAGATGACTCCGAAGCAAGTGAAATAAATCCGCAGGTTTCTTAATGAATCATCCCGCACATGCATATAGGTAAATCATATAAGCTCGTTGATTTTCTCTTCTGGACAAGGAGAAGGATATATATACTGATCGTACTGGACACCATACCGGTGATACTTTATCAACTCATTGGCATAAAGTGGCTGGTAGTTCCCTGGGTGGTAGTGGCGTTGCTGGGTACGGCCACCGCCTTTATAGTAGGTTTTAAAAATACACAAACGTATAACCGTACGGGTGATGGACACGACGTATGGACCAACATCCGCAACTTCAGTATTACCTGGGGCATGCTGTGCCGCGATTATTTTAAAGACGGGGAATTTGTTCGCCTGCTGGTGTATCGTCATTTCGCGTGGCTTACGGTATTGCGCTACCAGATGCGGCAAGGCCGCGTATGGGAAGTGGCGGACGCTCATTATAATGCAGAGTACCAGCGTTATTACACCATTCCCGAGCGGGAGTATGCTTTTAACAACGAGATGTTGAAATATATCCCGGCGGAGGAGTTGTCTTACATTTCCGGCACCCGCAGCCAGGGAACACAGTTACTGGCCCTGCAAAGCAAAGCGCTTAAAGAAGTATTTGAAAAGCAGGAAATAGTAGTGGCCCAGTATGCCGAGCTGCAGCGGACCATTAACGGTTTTATTACGCAGCAGGGATTGTGTGAGTCGCTTAAAGATACGCCCTACCCGCGGCAGTACTCTATTGTGAATACCATTTTTGTGAGCATGTTTTGTTTTCTCCTGCCATACGGTTTGCTGCCGGCGTTCAATGAATTGAATGCCGGCGTAACGGGACTTATGAAAGGGCATATGATCTGGTTGCTGATCCCTTTTTGTGTGATCATATCCTGGATGTATACCTCTTTGGAGCAGGTAGGGGAAAGTACCGAGTACCCGTTTGAAGGAAGCGCCAATGATGTGCCGATATCGCAGATCTGCCGGGCCATCGAGATAGATATAAGGGAGATGCTGGGCGAAACCGAATTGCCGGCGCCCGTAAGGCCGCAAAACGATATCCTGGTTTAAATGCCCGCATCTGAAAAAAAAGTTCGGGAAATTTGTCTAATCCGGGAAAGTCAGTTGTTATTAAGATAATAAACCAATAAATCAATTAAGTAAAATGGAACAAAGAATTAACTTTCAGGAAAAAGGACCGGGCGTGGTGAAAACACTCTTTCATACCGGTGCGTATCTTAAAAAATCCTCTATTGAGGAAAAATTACAGGAACTGGTTTCATTCCGGGTGTCGCAGATCAACGGCTGCGCTTATTGCCTGGATATGCATGGAAAAGACGCCCGTGCACATGGTGAAACCGAGCAGCGCTTATATGCTTTAAGCGCTTGGAGGGAAACGCCGTTTTTTACCACCAGGGAAAGAGCCGCGCTGGCATGGGCCGAAGCAGTTACCAGCTGCCATGTGCCGGATGACGTATACACCCGGGTAGAAGAGCAATTCACGGAGGAAGAACTGGTAGACCTGACGCTGGCCGTTTCTACCATCAATACCTGGAACCGTTTTAATATTGCTTTCACTACGCCTGCTTTTGTTGGTACTTACCAGGTGGGACAGTTTGGGTGAAGCATTTGCCAGGACACATTAAAACTCATGATATGAATGATTTCTTATTGGTATTCCGCAGAGATTACAAAACGAAGGAAGTGCAGCCGTCGCCCGAAGAATTGCAGGCGCACCTGAGCCGGTGGAGAGAATGGTTTGACGACCTGAAGGCGCGCGATGTGCTGGCAAGGCCGCTCCAGCCCTGGGAAGGCGCCGGAAAGGTGGTGAAGCACGACAAGACCGTAACAGATGGCCCTTATGCGGAGATCAAGGAATCTATCGGCGGGTTTATTGTGATCAGGGCGGAAAGCTATGACGAAGCGGCGAAAATAGCCGGGGAAGCGCCGATCCTGGAACTTGGCGGAACGGTAGAGATACGTATGGCGGTGGGCTAACATCCCGCAGGCAACAAATAAAAATGCCTTTCTTACTTTTGTAGCAGCATTATTATTTGTAGCATGGACGGGAAGGAATTATTACCGCATTTATTCAGAACCGAGTACCAGAAAATGGTATCGGTGTTAGGCTCCCTTTTTGGCATCGAGCATATAGAGCAGGCGGAAGATATTGTAAGCGATACTTTCCTGGCTGCCACGGAATCGTGGAGCGCGAAAGGATTGCCTGAAAATCCAACCGCCTGGCTATATGCGGTGGCCAAAAATAAAACGAAGAACTGGTTGAAGAGAAATACCTTCTTTCAGCAGAAATTATTGTCGGACCTCCGCTATAATATCCCGGAAGGAGAAGAGATAGAAATAGATCTTTCCGCCCGCAATATTACAGACAGTCAGCTGGCCATGATCTTTGCGGTATGTCATCCCTCCATTCCTGCTGAATCGCAGGTAGCCCTTGCATTGAACCTGCTCTGCGGGTTTGGTACACAGGAAATAGCGGATGCCTATCTCACTACAAAAACAGTTATTTATAAGCGGCTCAGCAGGGCAAAAGAAAAGCTGAAGGAAGCAGGTATAAAAATCCGGCAGCCTACACTTACGGAAATAAGTGAGCGGCTGGAAATTGTACTGAAAACCTTATACCTCCTTTTTTCCGAAGGCTATTACTCCACTTCGCATAATACCGTGTTGCGGAAAGAGCTGTGCGTGGAAGCTATGCGGCTCAATTACCTGCTGATTGAACAGCCGCAAACCAACCAGCCTGCGGTGAATGCGTTACTGGCCCTGATGTGTTTTCACGCCTCCCGTTTTGATGCGCGGGTAAACGACATAGGGGAAATGATCCTTTACCAGGAACAGGATGAAGCGCGCTGGAACCGGGAGCTGATCGAACGGGGAGAGTATTACCTGAACCAGGCCGGCAGCAGTTCCGTATTAACGAGGTATCACCTGGAAGCGGCTATTGCCTGGTGGCATACGCATAAGGAAGATTCCGGTGGAAAATGGAACAATATCCTGGACCTGTATAACCAGCTGCTGATATTGGAATATTCACCCATTGCTGCATTGAACCGGACTTTCGCCATTGCCAAGGCAAGGAGCCCGCAGGAGGCCATCATAGCGGCGGAAAAACTGCAGCTAACGGATAATCATTTTTATTACTCGCTACTGGGTAATCTTTATACAGGCATAAACGATGAAAAGGCGGTGCTGCATTATGAAACGGCATTAAAGATGGCTACCACTCCGGCAGACATCTCCTTAATAGAAAAAAACATCGGGCAAATAAAGCGCAGGCTGAATAAATAATCTTTCGTCCCTTATTGATCACGTTATATACACTGACCGGAAAGGTGGGCATGCCCTTCTTTTGCCCGTTATCTCAATAAAATAAAAATAATTTTTATCATGCTTAACTTCAAACAATTTTTCCGTTCCTCGGTGGGCAGAAAACTGATCATGTCCATGACGGGTCTGTTCCTTTGCCTGTTCCTTATAGTACACCTGGGAGGCAACCTTACGCTGTTTGCCGGTGACGACGGTTATACGTTTAATATTTACGCACATTTTATGACGCATTTTCCGCCGGTGGAAATTGCCGCCTACACACTTTATATTGCTATCCTGGTACATGCTTTTTACGCTTTATCATTAACCGTGAAAAACAGGAAAGCACGTCCTGTGAAATATGCGGTGGCGCCAAAAACGCCGGTGCGTTGGGCTTCCCTGAATATGGGACTGCTTGGTAGTATTATTTTCCTGTTCCTCGTAATCCACATGAGTAATTTTTGGGGAAGATATAAATTTACGGAAGGCACTTACCGCGAATACCGGAAAGAGCTGTTAACCGGGAATCTGACGTCTTCTGTATATGTGCCGGCCTCGCCTGATTTTGAGTACGCGGTGACAACGGAAGGCAATACAGAAATTGTAAGGGTAAAAGACCTGTATGTGATAGTAACGCACAGCTTTAGCCTGCTCTGGTATGTACTGCTTTACCTGGTAGCTATGGTGGCGGTTTCCTATCACCTGTACCATGGTTTTCAAAGCGCCTTCCGGACGGCAGGACTAGTACATCAAAGATATACCCCCATTATACAATCTACCGGCATATGGCTTTTTGCGGTGATTATCCCGTTGGCATTTGCATCTATGCCCATTGCATTTTATATTAAAAGCCTTTTGTAATCAATCGCCTGAAAATATTAAGCCCCTGCGATATCGCAGGGGCTTAATATGCAGTTTCATTGCTGTATTTACGCTACGGGTACGGCCATACGTACTTCAACGATGGCGCCAAACCGGATAATAGGGCAGCCTTTTGCCACCTCTACAGCATCATCATAATCTTTTGCGCGGATGAAGAACAGGCCGCCGATAGATTCTTTGCCTTCCGCATAGGGACCGTTGTGTACCTGCTCCTTCGTTTTTTCAAACCTGATCACCCGGCCGTCGGCATCCCAGCGTTTGGGAGGGGCTACCAGCCTGTTTTCGGCAGCAATTCCCGCTACCCATTCCTGGTAGGGTTTAAGCGCCTCTTTCATCTGTTCCGGCGTAGGCGCGGGGTTAGCACTGGTAAGATCCCTGTGGATGACTAAAAGAAATTCTTGCATATTGTTTTTATTTTTTGAAAGATGATGATGTTGTGCCGGGAAACTTTCAGGCCTGAAGCGCTATGCTTTTACAGACTGGCCGGCAAACCATGTTTTGAAATTGATAGCGCCGATGCGTGCGTTGGCGCCCGGCACCAGCGATTGTTCATTGAGCATAGCGCCGAAATACCTGGCTTCAGGATCAGCTATTACCTGCCGCGGATCGTTTATTGCTTTTAAGTAGTCAGTCACGAGGGAAGAAAGCGGGAATTTTTCCGGGCCGGCAATTTCAATGATGCCATTCACAGGCGTTCCAAGTGCTACGTCTGCAACCGCAGCCGCTACATCGTCTGACGCAATGGGCTGTATAGGCGCGGGTGATAAATGAATGGCTTCCTGCTGTGCTGCGGATTTTACAATACCGCCAAGGAACTCAAAGAACTGCGTGGAATGAACAATAGAATAAGGGATGCCTGATTTCCTGATCAGCTCTTCCTGTGCAGCTTTTGCACGGAAGTAGCCACTTTCCTGCAGGCGGTCGGTTCCTACTACCGACAGGGCTACATGGTGTTTAACACCGGCGTTTGCAGCTGCTGCGAGCAGGTTGCGGCCGGAGGTCTGGAAGAATTGCATCACGGCTTTATCTTCAAAAGAAGGGGAATTGGCTACATCTATCACGATGTGAGCGCCTGTTAAAACTTCGGCCACGCCTTCGCCGGTGATCGTGTTTACACCGGAAGCGGGGGAAGCGGCAATCACTTCATGTCCCAGCAGGCGGAGCTTTTCTACTGTTTTGGACCCGATAAGGCCGGTCCCGCCGATTACTACAATTTTCATGATCTTGCATTTTACTGCCTGCATACAGGCGATGGTTAAATAAGTTTTATTCCCGGTACTTTTTATTGGTCTTCTTCGCAGGTTAGTTGGCAAGTGAAGTGCCATTCATGTAATGGTATGTTAACCAGTTTGTTAAGATGATCCTGCGTGTTTTTATTTCACGTTATACAGCGGATTAGCCCGGGTTTCACGAAATACCGTGTATTATTGACGGATGCATAAAAAAAGCCGGAACACGCGTCTGTTGTTCCGGCCTTTTTTGGGTATCATCACTTAACTGACGAAG
>NZ_DATMTE010000114.1:0-4412 GCF_035564935.1 Chitinophaga sp.
CTTTGAAAGCGCCTCTTATTTTGTCACCTTCTTTGGAAAAAACGCCGGCACAACACCAGAGAATTTCAGAAAAAATCAACAGTAAAAATATTTGTATGCCGATCAATGAATATAACGCCGGGCCGGGAAAGAAAAACCTGCTGGGCACCATTATCCTGTTAAACAGGATAGCAGTGGGCGTGCTGTTGTGCTGCCTGATCCTGCTGCTTTTAAAATTGTTGTAGACTAAAAATCATCACATGGATTTTCCAATGTTTCACCTCGACTGGCTGAACGACCGGTTCCTTATTGCCATGATAGCCATTGTACACGTGTTTATCAATCATGGGCTGGCAGTGGGTTTTATTCCCTACATCGCGTGGCTGGAGCAAAAAGGCGTTAAAATGGCCGGTCCCTCGCAGATCACTGATCCTGCCTGGGATGAAATGATATATAAAAAAATGAAGGTGGCCTTTATCATTACTACTACCATCGGGGCTATGACGGGAGTAGGCATCTGGTTTTCCGCCGCGTTGATCAGCCCTTCTTCCATCGGGAGCCTGATCCGGGTGTTCTACTTCGCCTGGTTTATGGAGTGGCTCACTTTTGTAACGGAGGTAGTGCTGATCATGATCTATTTTCTCACCTGGAAAAGCGCCAATGCCACTTTGCGCGGAAAGCTGCGCCACATCCGGTTGGGATGGTTCCTGTCTGTTTTTTCCTGGATCACTATGGCCATCATTGTATCCATACTGGGGTTTATGATGGATCCCGGCAACTGGAACAAACATCACAGCCTGCTGAATGGGTTTACCAATCCCATTTACCTGCCGCAGCTTTTTTTCAGAACACCTGCGGCCATGATCCTGGGGGGTATTTTTGGTATGTTGCTTACTACCATTTTTGGGAAAAAGAATAGCGTGGAAAGAAGTGAGGCGCTGAAAAGCGCTGCCAGATGGATCCTGGGCTGGGCGCCGGTAACGCTGGCTGCCGCCTACATTTATTATCATGCCATGCCGGAAGCCATGCGCTCCAATATGAGTACGGCGGTAGGTACTATGGAGTTTGCGAAGTACTATGAACTGCTGAGCTATATTATCCCGGGCGCTGTGTCGCTGGTGGTATTCATCAGTATCTGGGCCTGGGCCCGGCCGGGGAGTATCCGTTTTGCCTTTGTATTGGTTCCCTGCCTGGCCGCCTTTGGCTTCCTCGGCATCTTTGAAAGAGTGAGGGAATTTATCAGGAAACCTTACGTGATAGGAAAGTATATGTATTCTAATTTATTGCGGGAAGAAGATTACCCGTTATATAAAAGGGATGGTATCCTGAAGTACGCCACCTATGCGGGATCGGCCGATATAACGGAAACGAATAAACTCAGTGCAGGCAGGGATGTGTTTATGTTGTCGTGCAGCCGTTGCCATACCACTAATGGCATTAATTCCATTGTAACGGTATTTGAAGGGGTGTATGGCAAGGGAAAGCCGCTGGAGGAAAACTCCATGGAAGCATATATTCCCAACATGCACAATGGCCGTACCTATATGCCGCCTTTTCCGGGTAATAAAGCAGAACTGAAGGCGCTGGTTGCCTATATCCGTCACCTGCAGTTGAGCGGTGAATCGCTGGAGGGTGCGCAAACAACCGGCGTAATGGTGAACCCGTTGAATAATGTGCCTGCCGCAGAGGCATTATTGAAAGAAGAAAAGAACCCATAAAACATCAAAAATATGACAGCTTTTTTGCAGGCGGGTACGCCTGTGCCAAGAGATATTCCGTTAGATTTGCCTTTGCCCGAATGGTTGCTGGTAGTATTGCTGGTAGTGTCGTTCCTGGCGCATATCATATTCGTGAACCTGATGCTGGGAGGATCTGTGCTTACTTTGTGGGCGCAGCTGAAAGGTTTGAAGGATAAAAGAATATGATACCCTGGCGCATGAAATTGCACGGACCATTACGGTCAATAAAAGCTTGGCGGTAGTGCTGGGCGTAGCCCCGTTACTGAGCATCAATGCGCTTTATACCATTTACTTTTATTCCGCTAACGCCCTTACAGGGCTGATGTGGATCTCTATTATTCCCCTGGTTACTTTTGCGTTCCTGCTCACTTACCTGCATAAATATACCTGGTATAAACTGGAGCATAATAAGCCGCTGCATATATCCATTATTGCGGCAGCGGTGCTGGTGTTCTTATTTATCCCGCTTATTTTTTTAGCCAACATTAACCTGATGTTATTTCCCGAGAAGTGGGGCACCGTCAGGGGATTCATGAGCGCGCTGGCGCTGCCGAATGTTTTTCCCCGGTACCTCCACTTTCTCTCTGCTTCTATGGCGGTTACAGGTTTGTTTTTATGCTGGTATTTCGGGAGAAAGAATTATCCTTTTGAACGTTACTTCACTACGCTTACCCGTTACCAGGTAAAGAAGAAAACATATTCACTGGCTTTCGCGTTTTCATTGTTCCAGTTTATGATTGGGCCGGTGGTACTGTTAACGCTGCCGGCGAAAGGGATGAACTGGCGCCTGCTGGGAATCATTTTTTCAGGCGCCGCTATTGCGTTGCCCGCCATGTACTGGATGTGGAAAGCCATCACAGGGCCGGAGGAGCATATTGATAAACATTTTGGTAAAGTGGTGGCCGCCATGACCCTCACGGTATTGTTTATGGGCAGCGGCAGGCATGTGTACCGGGCCAATGCACTGGCGCCGCATAAAAAACTGATGGCCGCCAAAACAGCGGAGTTCGAACGCTTATCGGCCGAAGCAAGGATGCATCCGGTGGAGGAAGAAGTGGAAACGCCGCCGGGAGAAGGAGGAAAAGGCGCTGCTATTTTCCAGGCTAATTGTTCCTCCTGCCACCGGCCCCACGAAAAACTGGTAGGCCCACCCATGACGGAAATGGTGAGCATCTATAAAAATGATGTAGCCGGTTTACAGCGCTGGATCAAAGCACCGGGAAAGAAAAGAGCTGGGTACCCGCAAATGCCCGGCTTCCCGCAATTATCAAAGGAAGATCTGAACGAATTATCTACCTACATTCTTTCCATTAAATAGCTTTTATATGTTTATCACCGCCATAATATTGCTGCTGTTCTGTATCCTTCGCCTGGTGATCCTTATCAGCAGCACGGTACAGTTATTGTCTAAAGATGCGGAGCTGCTGAAGAAGCATGCAGCGGAAGAGAAAGATTACCTGTTGATAAAGGGGTTTTATTAGATTGGAAACGGCTGTGTGCTGCGTTTTTTGTGCAAACACAGCACGCAGCTGTTTCGATTTTGACCAAGGTCAATGTTTTTTAAGCAGGTTCGGTGTAGCTTTGGCGTATGATAACAATGCTTGCAGCACTGATACAGGAAAAAACATCGCTTGGCAACGAAGAACTCAGCGAAGTATTATCCTGTTTCAATACTGTTAAGGCGCCAAAGAATAAACTGCTGCTGAAGAAAGGAGCGGTAGTCGACCGGATTTTCTTTATTAATAGAGGCTGTCTTCGTTTGTATTACAGTAACGATAATAATGCAGCCACCCGGTTCATGGCGTTTGAACATACTTTCTTAACATCTATTGTCAGTTTTATTTCGGGAGAGCCTTCCCCTGAATATATAGAGGCGGTGGAAGCTTCTGAATTGCTGGTGATCTCCCACCATGATTTTTTCCGGTTGAGAAAAACAATCCCGGCCTGGGATAAAATGTATATCTACATTCTTGAATACGGGTTAACAGTGATCACCTCAAAACTCAGCAGCCTGCTCACTCAGAATGCTACAGAGCGGTATCGTAGTCTGCTTGAAAATAACCCGGAACTGATACAAAGATTATCCAACGCAAATCTCGCCGCTTACCTGAACATTTCTCCTGAAACGCTCAGCAGGCTGAAATCACACATGTAATAAAATTCAAAATAAATGTCAGCAATACTCAACAGGTATTCACGCGTGTTAACGCAGGATGAAACTTTGCCCGGTGCAAAGGCAATGTATTACGCCATCGGCTTTAAAGAGGAAGATTTTAACAAAGCCCAGGTGGGCATTGCAAGCATGGGTTGGGACGGTAATCCCTGCAACATGCATCTCAATGATCTGGCTACAGAAGTGCGGAATCATATTAATCAGACCGACGGACTCCTTGGGCTACGCTTTTATGCAGCCGGCGTTAGCGATGGTATCAGCATGGGTACGGCGGGAATGCGTTATAGCCTGGTAAGCCGCGACCTGATTGCCGACAGCATTGAAACAAATGCCGGCGCGCAATATTACGATGCATTAATTACCATACCTGGTTGCGATAAAAACCTGCCCGGTGCAATGATGGCTATGGGCCGACTGAATCGCCCTGGTATTATGCTGTATGGAGGGACCATTGCACCAGGACATTATCACGGGGAAGATATTAACCTGGTAAGTACTTTCGAGGCCTGGGGCCAAAAAAT
>NZ_DATMTE010000115.1:0-1908 GCF_035564935.1 Chitinophaga sp.
GCTTTCGATCGACAATACTAACACGGCAGTAGCGCCAAAACTGATCCTGCATGCGGCAGATGCCACACATCCCGGTGCGGTGTCAACAGGTGCACAGTCGTTCGACGGTTTAAAAACCTTCCTGCAGTCTGTTACAGGTAACGAAGACCTGTCCATCCTGAAGAAAGGGCAGTTCGGCACCGGGTTAACCGTACTGGCAAATGGCGCCACTATCACAGGTAACTCTACTATCACGGGTAACCTGACGTTACCGGGAACGGCCAGCAATCTTTCTGTGGGAGGTAACTCCACATTGGCCGGCACCCTGGCGGTAACCGGCGCCACTCAGCTGGCCAGCACCCTCGGCGTTACAGGTAAAGCTACCCTCGATAACGACCTGCAGGTAAAAGGCAATACACAGCTGGACAACAACGTAGTGCTCACCAACATTGCAGACGGAACCACCCAGGATGTAGTGTTGCTCAGAGATGCTACCTCCGGTAACGTGGTAAAGAGAAAACTCTCTGCTACTGCGTTTAAAGACCTGACCTTTAAATCGGACCATGCAGGGCTTGACCTGGCAGTGGCACAGGTGGCAGACGAAGTAACGGTAAGTATTCCTGTTGCTTCACCCGCTACCACCGGTGGTTTGGTGAGCAACGCCGCACAAAGTTTTGCCGGCGCAAAAAAATTCGGCGACGAAGTTTCTATCAGGAAAAATGTACACATCGGCGATACCAGCAACACCGGCAATTCCACTTTACAGGTAAGCGGTTCCGTATCTATGTCTATTACCACTGTAACAGCTGCCACCTATACGGTAGCGGCAACAGACAATACTATCCTCGTAAGCACCGGTACCGCCTGCAGTGTAGTGCTGCCGGATGCCACCACCTGCACAGGCCGTATTTACACTGTTAAAAAGATACCTGCCGCTTCTGCACCGGACGACACCCAAATCAACAATGATGTACAGATCACTTCCGCTGGCGGTACCCTCGAAGGAGGCGCTAAACTCACCATTTACAACGACTGGACCTTCTACACGATCCAGTCTAACGGAACAAACTGGTACGTGATAAAGAAATAAGCTGAGAATATAACGGGAACGGCTATGTGGAAATCATAGCTGTTCCATCCTTTGGGTACATTCCTTAAATGTTGATGTATGAAGCTGCAAGGGCTTATGAAAGTATGTGCTGCAATGCTGTTTTGCTTAGGTAATCAGCAGTTGGCCGCACAACAGTTAAAGCTGGGAACTAATCCTTCTCTGGTAAAACAATCTGCGTTACTTGAACTGGAAAGTAAAAAGCAGGCGCTCCTCCTTTCCCGTATCGCTGATACCAATCAGATCGCTTCCCCGGTAAACGGGATGATCATCTACCTGGAATCCGATAACACTTTGCGTGTCCGCGCCAACAACTACTGGACAAAACTGGTAGCAGACGGTTCTGCTATCCAGTCTATTAACAACAGTTTTTCTCCTGCACAGGAAATTAAAGCTGCATATACGCCTGGCGGTACTTTTGGCTTTTCGTCCGCCGGCGGTATTCATACGCTTACCATTCCTGATGCCTCTCTTACCGCTTCCGGATTTGTTAACTATGGGGCCCAGTTGTTCAAAGGATTAAAAAACTTTACAGAAGGACTGCAAACCTATTCACTACGTGTAACCAACGACGTTAGCACACCCATAAAAATATTAGGAAAGGACGCCGCCGGAGATGTTGGCTCCCTGACCATCGATAATAATTTGTCCGTTACAGGCGGGCAGCTGGGCGTAAAGAACAGTACTCAATTATGGAACGCAAATAAAATAGCAGATTACGATGTGTTGTTTGGTACCGCTCCTGCAAATAATGATGTACTTACTTTTAACGGTACGCAGTGGATTGCGAAAGCTATAGTGATGCCAGCTAATTCCAACAG
>NZ_DATMTE010000116.1:0-6381 GCF_035564935.1 Chitinophaga sp.
ATGTTCTGTTGTGTGCGCTTGTATTGTTTTCCTTTATCGTCCAAAGTCAGCAACTGGTCAGTTACCGCGATACGGCGAATCATTTCTCCGTGGGTATTCCTGCAGGATGGCAGGCAACAAAAAACAAACAGCCCCCCGCCCTGAAACTGATGGCAAGGCGGCTTTCGGCCGACAGCCCCCACTTTGAACCGGAAAATTTCAATATTAATGTTATTGACGAGCTCCGCTCCAATGTGGATGCCGTTACCAAAAAACTGCTGTACTATATCAGCCGCAACCCTTACTTCAAACTGGTAGACTCCGGCAGCATTATCCGCAATGGCAAAAGAATGATCTGGCTGGATGAGATACACGTGGAAGAGAACAGGCCCGATACTTTTTTTGCCAGCGTTTTTATTGATTACTCCGATAATAAAACCTACCTGCTCACCGCCACCACGCTTTTGCCATTTTCCGCCACATATACGCCCTTATTTCACCAGGTAGGCACATCCTTCCTTACAGGCAAAGCAGCCCGGAAAGAACGTCTCAAAATCACGTTGCCGGCAGGCATCAAATGGACCATGATCACCGATACAGAGGTGGACAACCTCGCCACCCGGCAATTCCTTCCTGCGGATGAAACGCCACAGCAATGGACCCTGCTTCTCAACAATATGACCATGGAAAATGCAAGGATCGGTAACATCGACCATGCCGTAAAAAGCTTTTCTGAAGCTGCAGCAAAAAATGCCTCCCAGGCAAAAACAACCCTGCTGGGAAAAGAAAACAGCCCGCAACGGCGCTGGGCGCTGTTTAAAGTGGAAACACCCGGTGCAGGCAATCCGGAGTCCCAATTGTATTATGTAATACAGGGCCCAAAATCCTTTCATGCCGTATTTATTGCACAGAAAACAGAAACCCTTCCTGCCGCGTTTATCAGCAAATGGAGCGCTGTTTTTAAAACCAGTAAAGTGGTAAATGAATGATTATTTCCCGTTCACTGTGTATTTATTTACGCAGCTGTTTTCAATTTCCGTTGTAAATCAGCTCTTTTTTTAGTGGTGTGATGTTTGGGGCATTTATCATAAAATCAATGCTTATGACCAAACAGCCTAAAACACCCGGACCACTCCTCGATGATGATCTTCAACCCGATGATATTATTAATCAGAAACAGCAGCCTGTGCCTCCCAAGGGCAATCAGGATGAACAATCAAGACAGTCAAACGATGTTTCCGACGACTTGCTGGATGAAGAAGATGATGATGTGGAAATAGACGAACTGCTGGAAGAAGAAGATATTACAGATGAGGATATAGATGAAAACAGCTTCGAGGAAGATGACTCCCCTAAAAGACCACTGGAGTAAAATACGAACGGGTACGGGTTACTACGCCCCCTACCCGTTCGTTATGGATATCTATTTGTAAATTTCAACTTCAATTTTACCATCCTTTGTAACGGCGCCGCGGTACATTCCTTCGGTATTGAAAGACATGGTCATGTTACCTTTTCTATCCAGCGCAATAAGGCCGCCATCACCGCCCATATTCCCTACTTTTTTTATCACGGCATTACCTGCCTGCTGTACGGAAAGTCCTTTATATTCCATCAGGGCAGACAAATCGTAGGCAACCACGTTCCGGATATAAAACTCGCCCCAACCGGTGCAGGAAATAGCCGCTGTTTCATTGTTCGCATAGGTACCGGCCCCAATAATAGGTGAATCGCCAATGCGGCCGTATTTCTTGTTGGTCATACCGCCGGTAGAAGTAGCTGCTGCAAGGTTGCCCTGCTGATCCAATGCCACGGCCCCAACAGTACCAAATTTATAATCCCGGTTCTTAATACCAAACTTCACAGGGTTCGTATAGGCGTTGGATTTAGCCGCTGCCAGGGAGTCTTCCCGGATGGCCCGCTGCAGATCCTGCCAGCGTGTTTCGGTTCTGAAATAAGAAGGATCTACTATTTGCAGTCCCGCTTCTTTGGCGAATTTTTCTGCGCCCGGCCCCACCATCATTACGTGCTCCGACTTTTCCATCACGGCTCTTGCCGCACTCACCGGGTTACGTATAGTGGTAACGCCGGCTACTGCGCCGGCTGCTTTCGTTTTGCCATTCATGATGGCAGCATCCAGTTCGTTGCGCCCTTCATGGGTAAACACGGCGCCCTTGCCGGCATTAAACAGGGAATCGTCTTCCAGCACCCTTACGGTAGCCTCTACTGCATCGAGGCTGCTACCGCCTGATTGCAGCACCTTATATCCTGTTTCCAGCGCTTTCTTCAACGATGATTTATAAGCTGCTTCCTTTTCGGGAGTCATATTCTTTTTAAGAATGGTGCCTGCTCCGCCATGGATCACCAATACATAGGATGCTTTCTGCTGCGCTGCTACGGGTAGAGCAAAAAACGCCGCCAGCAAAAATAAAATACCAAACCTGCCTTTCATATCTGACTTTATTAATAGAATGATCAAATTGCTTTCTTCTTCAGCTGTCCTTTTTCTACCCACCACCAATACCAGGTACCGCCACTGGCTTTGGCCGGATCAAAATCAGTTACCTGGAAACTGCCGTTGCCGGTAGCGCTGGCCTGGATCTCATATACTTTCAGCGCTTCGCCGTTATGATTCCATTCCAGTGGTTGCCCCGGCTCACAAAGTTCAGGTTTTTTCAAGCTATCCGATAAAATGAAATAAGCCTTACTCACGCCAAACACTTTAGCCATACCTGTTTCATCAATGCATACCGCTGTTTTCTCATCCGGTGCAATACCCCTTGGGAAAATGCCATGGTCTTTCACAATACGGCTCATAAAGGTAACATGCCTGCCCGCACGGCCACGTTTTACATAATGCTGATCGCTGATCACCTGGCTTAAGTAAGGCGCATGCAGAAAATCATTATTATACAATGTTACCAGCGAATCATACGGGTTAGCCAGTACGGAATCCGATACGGCACTGCCCCCTTCCCCGCTGTAGTAAAGTCCGCTTAATATGGCGCAGCCGGCGCTGGTACCGCCTACGGGGGCTTTCTTTTCCTGCAGCAGGTAATTAATGGCCGCATTCACTTTGGTGCCTCTCCACTGGTTCATGTAGCGCGACTGATCCCCACCGGCAATAAACAACATCTCCGCATTGCGGATAATGTTAGCTACAGTATCATTATTAGCCAGTTCCCGGGTGGTGATGTTCAGTGTTTCCACGGAATTTACTTTCCCCAGGGAATCGATATCATGGTTATAGTCGCCGTTGCCGGAAGCGGTGAGCACCACTACATCGCCGCCGCCGCTGCGGTCAATCATCCATTGAAAGGCGCCGTTTACATTGCCGCCACCGCCAATAAGCGCTACGCCGCCTTTTACCGGGGTGGTTACATCGGCGGTGTCTCCAATGATACCTATGGATGCGGGCCTGCCGGGAACAGTTGGCAACTCGTGGTTACGCATATTGCAGGCAGTAAAACATATAGCCGCTGCCGTTAGTACTGTTATTGTTCTTTTCATCAGTAGCCTGGATTTTGTTTCATGTTTTTATTGGCTTTGGTTTCCGCATCAGGGATGGGGAATACATATCCCTTCTGGCCTGGTTTCAGTAACACTGCACCCAGTGCGTTCACCGCGTCTTCCGGGTTACGGGTAACAGACATTCCTCTTCTTCTAAGGTCAAAAAGACGCTGCCCTTCAAAAGCCAGTTCTTTAAAACGTTCTGTATACAAGGCAGTGATCAATGCGTCTTTGCTGGCAAAAGTTTGTGGTGTATAACCGGATATACGGGCGGCACGCAGTGCATTCAGATCGTCGCCTCCATTACCCGTCTGGTTCTTCTCAGCCAGCGCTTCCGCCCTGATCAGGTACATTTCACCGGTTCTGAACAACTTGATATCCGCCAGGCCAAGACTACCGGATGTGCCGGCGTATTTATTCACCAGGTATTGGGAGTTACCTGCGCCGCGTGTATCATCAAACTTTATATAAGCAGGATAACGTACATCATGGACTTTATCGAACAGGTTGATCAGCTCAAAGGAAGGAACATATAAAGCCACATCCCTGTCGAAATAAACGCTGCCAATCAGGTCGTCGTTGCTGCCGGCTACCTGTTTCAGTTTCCAGATCACTTCACTTTCCTTTGTGTCTTTCCAGATACCCGGGAAATCGGCGGCAGATGCCAGTGGCAAGGCATCTATGGCCTCAGTGGCATAAGTTACGGCGTTGTCCCATTCTTTTGCATACAAAGCCACTCTGGCCTGAATGGCTGAAATAGCCGGAAGCGTAATCCTTGTATTATCTTCAAGATCAGCAGGCACCAGTGTTTTAGCCAACTGCAGATCTTTTTCTATAGCTGCTACCACTTCTCCAAAAGTATTACGGGAAGGAAAACTGTTAACCGCTGTATCCATATAAGGCACGCCCATGGCAGCAGGGTCATATGCTTCTGCATAACTCTGCAATAACTGGAAATGGCAATAAGCGCGCAGCGCCAGCGCTTCTCCGCGGTATTGATCTTTCAGCGCTGCTTCTTCATCGCCCTTGGTGGTAACGGCTCCCATTGCGCCCAATACGCGGTTGGCGCGGTCGATGGCAATATAATATTCCCCGAAAGAACCGGTGATGGTGGTACTGCTGGGATCTATCTGCCAGCGGTAAGTAGCTACGCCACCACCGGTGCCGTTTTCACTGGGCAGGGTACATTCATCTGTGATCAGCGATATGCTGTAAATAGTATTGTAGGTAAGCCCTGAATAGGCGCCAAGCAAACCTCCGTTCAAGTCGTTCACTGTCCGGAAAGTTCTTCCCGGATCAATGATACTGTCGGTGGGCGACAGGTCCAGTTGTTTGTTACAGGCAAGGATACACACCGACAAAGCGAGTGCCAGGTAGCTGAAAGTATATTTGAAATAACGGATTGTCATGAGCTCAATGATTTAAAAATTAACGTTCAGACCAAAAGTGTAGGTTCTTGCGCTGGGGTAATCGAACCTGCCATCGCCATTGTTATTTTCCGGATCAAAACTTTTCCATTTGGTCCAGGTGTACAGGTTCTGCGCCTGTGCAAATACCTGTATGCCCTGTATAAATTTGATATGGGTCATTATTTCTTTCGGGAAATTATAACCGATATTCACATTCCTCAAACGCAGGTAAGAAGCGTCCTGGATATCTTTCGAAGAAAATCCCCTGCTGGCGTCGAACTTCGGCAGGATGGCATTATCGCCCGGTTTTTTCCAGCGGTCGTACAGCATGCGTACCGACTGGTTACTGCTGGCAAAGCTGGGGTTTTCGTTGAAGTAATCTTCGTTGAGATACCGCATGGTTTTATCGGCAAACGTAAACAGTGCATTCAGGTAAATACCTTTCCAGGTAACGCCGGTATTAAATCCACCGGTGAAAGGAGGAATATAGGTACCAAATTCCGCTACGCTCAAAGCCGTTTCATTGTAATCGCTGGTTTTATTACCTGATCTGTCGTAGTACAGCGGATCGCCTGTTTGCGGATCCACACCGGCCCATTTAGGCGCATAGTGGGAGCCGTAAGGAAGCCCTACCCTCACGATCTGCGTAGTGCCCTGTGTAAATTCGCCGGCGGTGCCCAGGTCGGTGATCACGTTCTTATTATACGCAAAGTTCACGCCTACGGTCCAGGTGAGATCTCTACCCTTCACAATATCCCCCTGCAGATCCACTTCTATCCCCCTGTTACGCATAGCGCCGGAATTGAGGAACATAGTATAAAACCCCGAAGTAATAGATAAAGGCTGTTCTATAAAGAGGTTATTGGTTACTTTGTTATACACATCTGTTACCAGGCGGATACGGTTATTCATTACGCCCAGGTCGAAGCCCACATTAAATTCCTTTGCATATTCCCAGTCGTAATTGGGATTGCCTGGCTGATTAGGCACAATAGCCGGAGTACCGCCATACTGGTCGGTTCCGTAAGTACGGAAATAAGCGAAAGGCCCCAGGTTGGAAAATGGATTGGCAGAAGTACCATAGCTGGCCCTGAAACGCAGGTTATCCACAAAGCTCACATCTTTCAAAAAATTCTCTCTTTTTACTTCCCATCCAACACCAAAGGAATAGAAACCATGCCAGCGGTTATTGGGTGGTACGGTAGACGCGCCATCGTACCGGTAACTGGCATTCAGTGTATACTTTTCATTAAAGGTATACCGGCCTACGCCAATGTAAGAGGCTAATGCGCTTTTGGTGCGGCCGCCTCCCAGCAAAGGGCTGTACGGCGATCCCGGCGTAATGGCTGCGGGTGTAGCAGGCAACCTGTCGTCCAGGTCATAGCCGGTATAATCAAATGCGCGGTAGTTATTTTTGGTAAACTCAAAATAACCTGATACTTCAAAATCATGTTTACCGGTTACTTTTGAATACGTTAACCCG
>NZ_DATMTE010000117.1:0-5445 GCF_035564935.1 Chitinophaga sp.
GTGAAGAAAGCCGCTGTAAAACCAGTTGCTAAGAAAGCAGTACCAGTGAAGAAAGCCACTGCAAAACCAGCAGCAAAGAAAGCTGCACCGGCCAAAAAAGCCGCCGCTAAAAGCAAGTCAAAGAAAAAGTAAATAATAAAACACTAGCCAACAGCAATGCATTCATTCAAAGAATTAACAGCGCAGTTTAGTCAGCATTTTGAAAAACAACAGTTCCCGAAACAGCCCGGCAAATTATATAATGCAGCCTCCCATATCCTGGGAATAAGCGGAAAGAGGATCCGCCCTGTATTATGCCTGATGGGAAATGAATTATTTGAGGACTTGCGGACCGATGCATTCGAAGTGGGCAGTGCAGTAGAGCTTTTTCATAATTTCACCCTGCTTCATGATGATATCATGGACAAAGCGCCCATCCGCCGTGGCAAACCCACTGTTCATACGGTTTACGGGGAGCCCGCCGCCATCCTGGCCGGCGATGTGATGCTTATCTATGTATATGAACGCCTCAACAAAATAGACGCACATTATAAACAAAAGATCATCTCCGTATTTAATAAAGCTGCCATTGAGGTATGTGAAGGGCAACAGCTTGATATGGATTTTGAAGGAATGGATCCGGAAAAGGTGCAGTACGACGATTATGTACGCATGATTGGCCTGAAAACATCCGTATTGCTGGCGGCCAGTCTGCAGCTGGGCGCTATTATCGGCGGCGCCGGTGAAGGTAACCAGCAGCACATTTATTCTTTTGGCAAAAACGTTGGCATTGCCTTCCAGATCCAGGACGATTACCTGGATGCTTTTGGCGATCCCGAAAAATTTGGCAAGCAGCAGGGAGGGGATATCCTCGTGAATAAAAAAACATTCCTGCTCCTGAAAGCGCTGGAGCTGTGTACGCCTGAACAACGCGCAGAATTGAAAATGCTCCTGGATACGTCGCCGGCAGACAAAGTAGAACGGGTACTGGCACTGTACCGCAGTTGTAAAGTGGATGAATGGGCAGAGAAAGAGAAAGAACGTTTTCAGCAACTGGCCTTCCAGAGCCTGGATAACGTAGCAGTACTTTCCAGCCGCAAGGAAGCCCTGAAGGAGGTGGCTAACTTCCTCTTAAACCGTCAGCAATAAGGTTCGTATTCAAATTCGCATTATATTCGCGCTTGTCTTATTCAGGATGAAGTGATATGGCTGATTGCATTGATTATTTCTGAAAGATTAATCAGCGCAATCAGCTTTATTACTTTTAAGCGGTAAGACAATCATATTCCTTAAATTTAAAGACAACAAAATCTAAACGTAATTCCTTAGCCAATGTCATCAAATTCGCTGTTTCGGAAGAAATCACTTACTGCCATTATCAAAGATGCCCAGGACGGTTTGTCAGATGGCCATGAAACAGGAGGGATGCATAAAGTATTGAAGGTAAAAGACCTTACCGCTATGGGAATTGCGGCTGTTATAGGCGCCGGGATCTTTTCCACCATTGGAGAAGCCTCTTTTCACGGCGGCCCGGGCGTATCCCTGCTTTTCGTGATTACAGCGGTTACCTGCGGGTTCTCCGCACTCTGCTATGCCGAATTTGCTTCCCGTGTACCGGTATCGGGCAGCGCCTATACTTATTCTTACGTTACGTTCGGAGAACTGGCGGCCTGGGTGATCGGCTGGGCCCTGATCCTCGAATACGCCATTGGTAATATCGCCGTTGCCATTTCATGGAGCGGCTATTTCAACAACCTGCTGAGCGGTATCGGCCTCAGTTTACCGGATTGGCTCGCCAGCAACTACGACAGCGCCACGCCGGAAATCATCGCTGCAGCACCGCATATTGCCGGCATCCCCTTTATTGTAAACCTCCCTGCATTCCTGATCGTAATACTGGTAACCTACCTGGCTTATGTGGGGATCCAGGAAAGTAAAAAGAGCGCCAACTTTATGGTGGCCCTGAAGATCCTGGTGATCCTGTTTGTGATCGTAGTGGGCTTTTTTTATGTAAATAAGGCCAATTGGCACCCTTTTATGCCTAATGGCTTCTCTGGTGTGCTGAAGGGCGTATCGGCCGTATTTTTCGCTTATATTGGCTTTGACGCGGTAAGCACTACCGCGGAAGAATGTGCCAACCCCCAGCGGGATCTGCCTAAAGGTATGATCTATTCCCTGATCATCTGTACCGTGCTGTATATCCTCATTTCTTTCGTACTCACCGGCATGGTGCCATATTATAATTTAAAGGTAAATGATCCCCTGGCTTATGTTTTTAATGAAGTAAACCTGCCCTGGATCAGCTATCTCATTTCTATCAGCGCCGTGGTGGCCACTACCAGCGTATTGCTGGTATTCCAGATAGGGCAGCCCCGTATCTGGATGAGCATGAGCCGCGATGGCCTGTTACCAAAGCGTTTCAGCAAAATACACCCCCGCTTTAAAACACCTTCATTCGCCACCATTGTTACCGGTATACTGGTAGGGATCCCGGCGTTGTTTCTGAATCTCACCATCGTTACAGACCTCACCAGCATCGGCACCCTGTTTGCCTTTATCCTGGTTTGCGGTGGCGTACTGATTTTGCCAAGAGAGGAGAAAGCCACGGTAAAGCGGTTCCAGCTGCCCTATATCAACGGGCAGTTCATTGTTCCTGGTATCGTAGTGGCACTTGTTTTTGTATTCCATAAAGAAATTGCTACCAAACTTTCCCTGGCGGGCGGCTGGGAGGTATGGAAACATAACATTCCCTTCTACATATTTGTAGTGGTAACCATCGCACTTTCTTTTTTCTCACTTACCCGCAAATTGTCGCTGATCCCGGTTTTAGGCATGCTCAGCTGTTTTTACCTGATGACAGAAATTGCGCTTAAGAACTGGATCGTTTTCTCTGTATGGCTCGTGGTAGGCTTAACTATTTATTTCCTTTACAGCTATACCAACAGCAAGCTGGCCGCAAAAGCTTAAATCTTCGTAACTTCAGTGTAGCTCTTTGATCCTAAAATTTATATTTTATGAACATGCTACAACGGGTTGAACACTGGGGTGATAAACATCACCCGAATTGGCTGAGTGTGGTCCGCATTCTGCTGGGGATATTTCTCATGTACGTGGGTGTGCGGTTTGTACAGGACCGCGATGCACTGATCTCCATGATTAACCAGAACCCCAATCTGGCCACCCTGTCCATATTCCTGGGACATTATGTTGTATTTGCACACACGGTAGGAGGGTTGTTCATTGCAATGGGACTGCTTACAAGGTTCTCGGCGCTGGTGAATATCCCCGTATTGCTGGGTGCTGTATTTTTTGTTCATTCTCCAACAGGACTGTTTACCGTCTACCCGGTAATGGGTATCTCTTTACTGGTATTATTCCTGTTGATATTCTTCCTGATTGAAGGCAGTGGCCGTATTTCAGTGGATGAATACATGCGCCGGCACCCTGAAAAGGACCGGTCAAGGAAATACGCGGACTAGCTATTCTTCATATAGCCGTGCAGGTGAGTGTTACCATTTTAATGGCAATAGGGAGTTGTGTCCCCCACGGATTTTGTCCGGAGCAGGATTACGCTGATTATAATGATTTCATTGAATTTTCTTTTGGATTTTAAAGGATCCCGGGAGATAGAAGCGGGCATATCCCTCCAATATTCTATTTTTGCAGCAGAAGAATGCATTTATGAAATACCAAAAAGGCGACAACATCTTGTTGTTGAGTTCAAAAGAAGAAGGAACAGTGGTTGACATTGTGAATGATAATATGGTGATGATAGAGGTGAAAGGAACGTCTTTCCCGGTGTACCTGGATCAGATCGACTTTCCCTATTTCCATCGTTTTACCCAGCAGAAACTGGTCAAAGAAAAGCCAAAACTGATTCCCGGCGACGAGATCAAAGTAGACAGGAGGAAGTATGAAGTGTTCAAAACAGATAAAGGGATGTTCCTGTCTGTTTTGCCGGTATACCAGATGGATGGATACGATGAAACGGTGAAGCTGATGAAGTTTAACCTGTTCAATGATACGCCGCACACCATGCGTTTCTATTTCCAGATATGGCTGAATAACCAGCTGGATCTTGAGATCAAGAATGAAATACATCCATATAATCATTTCTATCTTGCCGATCTTCTTTTTGAATCGCTCAATGATAACCCGCGGTTTGAGTTTACTTTTTTCCTGAAGGAACCACAACCAAAACTGGCTGCTTCTGTAAAGAAAACCTGGAAGATCAAGCCCAAACAAATGTTTATACAGCTGGAGGAACTGCGAACCAAAGCAGAAGCCACCATTACTTACCCGCTGTTTGATAAATTTCCGGAGAAGGCACCCGAACCGCCTGCACCTGTGGAGCAGGCAAAGAAGAAAGCACCTGTTACCACGGTGGGATCTGGCAATTTTGCCAGCCTGTTAAGCAAGATACAGCTGCAGCCGGAAACTTCCCTGGAGCCCAAACATGAAGTAGATCTGCATATTGAGGCGCTGGAAAAGAACTGGAAAGGATTGAGTAATATTGCTATCCTGGCCATACAGCTGAATGCGTTTCAACGTTACCTGGAACTGGCCATCAGCCATCATCAGCATAATCTCATTGTAATTCACGGAGTGGGGAAGGGCAAGCTCAAAGATGAGATCCACCAGATCCTGAAACAAACGCCGGAGGTAGCCACCTTTGTGAATCAATACCACGCCAGGTATGGCTATGGCGCTACTGAAATAACGTTTAGGTAATATTTTCATTACCTTCGCGCTTCAACTACAAACCGTGCTATCGTTCCGTTGACTTGTGCAACGGGAAGGAAAGTCCGGACAGCGCAGAGCAACGCACCACCTAACGGGTGGGGCCCGGTGCAAACCGGGTACAGCAAGTGCCACAGAAAATAACCGTCTGCCTAGGCAGATAAGGGTGAAAATGTGGGGTAAGAGCCCACGGTGCAGGCAGGTAACTGTTTGTGCGGGTAAACCTTGCGTGCTGAAATGCCATGTATACGGTCGTTTGAGGGCTGCTCGCCCGATGACCGAGGGTAGGCAGATACAGGCAACATGCGAATGTTGCCGCAGATAAATGATAGCAGCTTGTTCCGGCTTGCCGGGACAGGAACAGAATCCGGCTTACAGGTTTGTAGTTTTTTTTCTTTTCTCTTTTTGATATCCTAAAATAACCTGTTAACTTCCCATTATATTTAATCTATATTTTATGAATCAGAAAGATGAACGAACCTGGGGAGCCCTTGTACACCTGGGGGGAATTATTGGGATGCTCATACTGCCTACCGTAGGCAACATTATCGGGGTACTGGTGTTTTGGCTTATCAAAAAAAATGAATCTGCTTTTGTAGACAGCCAGGGAAAGGAAGCTATCAATTTCCAGATCACGCTGAGTATTGCAGCGGTAATTGTAAACCTGATCAATAACATTGCCACTGGCTTCTGGTCGCTTACCAGTTTCTGGCGTCATACCAGGGG
>NZ_DATMTE010000118.1:0-5234 GCF_035564935.1 Chitinophaga sp.
ATATAAATAAGAAGAAAGTAGCCGGCTCAGAACAAGGGCCGGCTGCTTTTTTTACAGACTTACGCGGTTAAAGAAATTAATGCTTAAAGAACCGGACACAATTTTCAAACGCACCGTATGCAACCCGTCTGCAGGAAAAGAAAGCGTACCTGCATCAATGAGCGACCAGGTGCCGTTGCCGGTAATGGGCATGCTGATCACAGGCAGGTCTGTTCCGTCTACATTAAACCGGATGGAGGCGGCCTGGTTGGAAGAGTAGCGTACTTCGAACTTGCTGTTCCCTGCGCCGAAGGGAAGCTCTCTCCATTCCAGCCATTCGTTGGCCTGGGTATTGTTCACATGCCATCCGCCATAGGTATCGCCATTCTTCACAATGTCCAGGTCGCCGTCGCGGAAAGTGCCGCCGCTGTTGCCGCTGCTGAGGTCATTGTAAAAATCGCATCCTTCTGCTTCCACTTTCAGCGTGGCGGGATAAGGATTATTGCTGAAGCGTCGCAGGATATTGATACGCTGGTTAGGATAATCATAATAAGTAACGTCCTTGCTTCTGAAGATAGCGGCATTTTCCGCGCAATCGGTGAAGCCTTCCAGTAAAGTAAACAGGGCGCCGGCTCCCCAGGTATTGGTGAGCGTATTGATCCAGGTTTGCCCGTGGTTGGCGTCGATGAACATATTGGTGGTGCCCTGTACCACGCGGAAGCCGGGCACGCCGGAGCCTACTTTTACACCATTGAAAGTATACAGGGTAGAGGGATTGGTCATGTTAAACCAGTTATGCACGGCATCGGTTACCGTAGGGTCGTTCACGGTAGGGTCCCTGTCGATCCACGATTTTTCAATGACCAGGTAAGGATTCTGGCCGAAGGTGGCATTGAATTGTGTGCGTATATACTGCAGGATCTTTTTCAGGTTGCTGTTACCAAAATTGGTAGCCCAGCTGGGATGTATCGCCCAGAAGAACACTACCGGCCTGCCGTTATATTTAAAGCGTTTGGCATCTGGTATATTCTGGTAGGCAGTTTTAATATTATAGGTCCAGATGTATTTATAGTTCGCCGTATCGCCGCAATCGAAAGGCGTGGAAGTCGTATAGCCCAGCCCGTTATCTACATTCCTGTTGGCACACCAGGAAGAGGGGCAATCATCGAATACAGCGATGGTGAACTTACCGGTTACACCCCGGCGGTCCATGGCTTGTGTGAGCTTTACCAGCTTACGCGGATCGCCATGGTCAACGGTGGGTACATTGGGGCTGTAACCGCGGCAATTGGCTGCGAAGAAATCCTGCCCGCTGAAGGCAAATTCTTCTACCAGGTTATCCCACCAGTCGTCTTCACTGGCAGATGATTTGTACAGGGGCACATTGTAAAGGATGTTGCCTGCCGGTGTGGGATTAGGACCTCCCCCCGAACGGATGGTGTTGTTGAAGCCAACCACCGAGCCTATGAATTGGGTGGCCGCCAGTGTGTTCGCGGAGGCCGACAATGCTTTTTCACCCGGAACGGCTTGCGGTTCCAGTGCTTTCTTTGAGCAGGACGATATGCTCACTACAGTAATGAGTGCACTAACAAATAACAGGTGTTTCATAATTTGAAGGTTTTATAAGATGGTAAATGGGGCATTGAAAAGAAGAATGCCCATTAACGTGGAAAACGGGGGACAACAAGGTGATGCTGCACCTCATGGAGCGTGACAATAATTCATACCGTGGGTTTTAATAAAGAAAAGGCGAAGGTAGAAGGACACGCTTAACAAAAGACTTAACAAATGCATTAATAACGGGCAAGCGGCTACGAAAAATGGGTTGCTTGCTGTTTTCAGCGCTTTTTCGTATCATTACGCTAACAACGGATAACCCGGTTAACCCAGTTTAACGGAAACAAGCGGCATTTTAAAAGAACGGACTCATGGACATTCATGCTTTTGCACTGCCAGCAGATGGTAAAGATTATTTCCAGGCAGGCGATTTCATTTTTGATATTGATGATACCCAATCAGGCCAGGGATTTGATTACTCCGGCGCTGTAACCATCACGATTGTGGCGAAGACCAGCGAGGTGAAAGAGGCGGTAAAGAAGAAGCTGCTGGACGATTATGAGCCAACAGGAGAGGTGAAGGTGGTGATCCCGGCATTGGGGATCTATAAGCCCGGTTTCCTGGAAGGCGCGCTTCAGTTTAAAGAAGACAAACAGGAAACGCCCTACCTTTCCATGGATAAGAGCGGCTTCCAGTATTCACTTAAGTTTTTTGGGGATGTTGTGTTCCGGGATGGCTGGGTAGCCATGTTGGGACACCTGAAACCTTCCTGGGATGAGAAGCCTCTTTTCCCGGTAAACATCTTCAGAAAAATTAATAAAGAACAGTTCAACTGGGAACAATACACTTTTACTTCTGTGGAAGAAGCGGCAGGAGCCCCGGTAGAGCAGGTGAAAAAACTGGTGCTGGTGAACCCGGAATTCAGCAGGTTGCCCAATGAGTTTTATCGCCTGAAATCCCTGCAGCGTGTGGAAATCACTCCTAAGTGGCCGATACAGCAGTTGCCGCTGGAGCGGCTGGACGATAAGCTGCTGGAGCTGAAAGACCTGGAGTACCTAGTGGTCGCTAATTCCGCCCTGTGCCGGATCCCTGAATATATGAACAAGCTTACGCAACTCAGGCACTGCTCGTTTGCAGGCGGGAAGCTGTCGCGCGTGCCGGCTCACCTGATGGATATGCCCCGCCTGGAATACCTGAACCTGAACGGCAACCAGATCAGCGATATTGCCGTATTCAACATGCCGGATCTCAAATACCTGCACCTGGCAAAGAACCAGTTAAAAACACTGCCGGAAAACCTGTTGTCGTTGCCAAAGATCGAAAAGATCAACGTATCGGGGAATCCTTTTTCCTTTCTTCCGCCGGGCTTCTCCGATTTTGCGGGACTGGAACTGGATATCAAAAGCAAACAACAGTTGCTGGATAACACCTACAAAGATGCAGATGGCAACGGACCTGTAAACTGGAACAACGAGGCTTTTTTTGCGCAACATGACGAAGCATTGATCCACCCGGTAGACGAGATCATCGCAGAAGAGAAGGAGCTGTTACCGCACAGGGATGCCTTACGGGCGCTGGTAAAAAGGGCCATAGGGTTTAATCAGACCGGTGAAGAGGATTATGCAGCTACCGGCAATCATCGTTTTGGCGGTATGCCCGATTTGCCGGCGGGTATTGATTATCCTGAATTTTACGACGATTATAATAAACGGGATTACAAATATCAATTCATTGCCCAGGTGAATTGTGAAGCACTGTCGCCTTTACAGGAATATTTACCCCGGACAGGCACGCTCTTTTTTTTCTTTGAAACCATTCATAGTCTCGGATCACGGGGCCATATACCCTGCAAAGTGTTGTATGTGGAAGATAATTCCACGTTGCAATCCGGCAGGAGGTTTTCATTTGCGGAAGAGGATTTTTTTGAGCTGGAAGGCGGGCAATACACGCCTTACAAAGCGGATGCCTTTGTGAGAAATTCCGTGCCTGGTTTTTATTCCTGGCATTCCAATCAATACCTGTTCCGCGGTGTTTCAAGGCCGTTACTGGACGATGAAGACCTGATGGAAAGCCTGTATGAAACTTTCGAGGAGCCGGTTAATTTTCTCCTGGAAAGCGATCATGCCATCAATAGCTATGGTTTCACACAGCATGAATCCCCGGAGCTGCAGGCGGCGCTGGCCTGCAAGGGCAACCCGGAAGACTGGACCATCCTGCTTACCGTAAAATCGCGCGGGGACTTCCAGTGGGGGGATGCCGGCGACCTGTTTTTTGTGATACACAAAAGTGATCTTGCAAAGAAAGATTTCCGCAAAGTATATGTAACCCTGGAGAGTAGTTAAATTATTTAATGAAAGATATATTGCTATGAGAGAGAAACTGGTTTCATTCTGGCAACGTTTTGGCCCGCCCCTTGAAGCGCTGGGGCTGATACTTTTAATCATTGCAAATACCTACATGAAAGACTCCATCGCTTTCCGGGTGGTGGCAATCGTTTATTGGGTGATTTGCCTGGTGCTTTATATCATCACTGAGCAAAACTACCGGAAGGTAAGGTTCTGGGTTTTTCTCATACTTGGATTGCTGCTGGTAATTAACCAGCTACCTCAACTTACCGGGGCTGCGAATTAACCTACTGGCACGTGTTTCAGGCGATATGCCACCCCGTTTTCCTTCGTTACTTCATTGTGCCGCCTACGGTTAACCCTGCTATTTCCTGCCTGGAACTTTCGTGATATAATTAAACGAATAAAAAACAAGTAGTCTTATCTCCTCCAACCTTTCATGTTATAATTCTTTCCGGCCCGCATGGGGGTATTCCAATGTTACACGCGTTTTAGTAGTAACAACAAATATTTACGGATATCATGAAAAAGTATGTTTACCTGTTAGGGGCAGTGTTATGCCTCCTGACCACTTATTGTAACCCCTTAATTGCCCAGAAAAATTCAACGGCTAAAAGCATCCCGGTAAAAGAAGACAGTGTACTGATGATGACCGGTGAAACCAAGCACGGTAAAATAACCGGCGTGGGAACAGATGCTGTTTCATTTGTACACAGCGGGGAAAAGCTGGAGTATTCGTTGAAGAAAACAGACATTCAGAAAATTGTATTTGCCAGCGGCAGAACAGAAATTGTAACCACACCTGCCGTGGCCAAATCCCCGTCCGACAACTATCCTCCCATGGAGCATAACCTGATTGCTGTATTGCCATTCAAATACCGCAGTGTGGGAGAACCGCCGGAGCAGATCAATGCCACAAAGGAAAAGCTGCAGGACGATACCTATTCTTATCTCAGCAAACGGAATGGCCTGTATAAATTCCAGGACCCGCAAACCACCAACGCATTGCTGATCCGGAATGGTATCGATGAAAACAGTATCAAGGGATATACTTTTGACGAATTGTGTAAGATCCTTGGTACGGAATACATTGTACAGGGAGGTTTATCGCGCAGCAGTAAAGAGAATATCGCCAGCGCTGAAACCAAAACAGTAAAAAGCGATGATGACCGTCTCCGGCAAAACAAAGCAGCCAACACGGTGGTAGAGAAAACCTATCAGAACGAAGTGTCTCTGCTTATTTATAGCCGCGGGAATGATAAGATATTCGACAATCACCGTACGGCTATTTTATCAGGAGAAGCTTCCTATAAAGATGCATTATTCTATATGCTGAAAAGATGCCCCGTTTAT
>NZ_DATMTE010000119.1:0-5858 GCF_035564935.1 Chitinophaga sp.
CCTGCCGGGTAATATAGCGGATAGTGTTCAGGCTTTCAGCAGGTACTGATGGAAACGGTATTACAGCAGGTACCAGCACCGTAGCACTGGTATCGGAAAACATCACACTATTGATGGAAGCCGGTACGCCGTTAAAAGATATCTGTACCGCATCCTTTAAATTATGTCCTATCAACACTACCCACTGGCCGGTGGTAATAGTACCAACGAGGGTATCTTCAGGAGACGCCGCATAATTTCTAACGCTTGTTATTTCGGGAGCTCCAGCCGTTACATCCTTTTTACAGGATTGCATATTTGCAAAGGCCGCAACAATGCCAAAAAACAGCAAACTTTTATAGATCTGATTGAATATTACTTTATTCACGGTATAATAGTTTTAGTATTTTTTTAATAATATGATACCGGGGGTTCCTGCAGTTTCGGATTGGCAGTTACCTCAGAAGAAGGTATTGGGAACGTAAAGCTCTGAATAGTGGGAGGAGTAATAACTCCATATGGATCAGCAGGTGTTAAAACACCGTCCGGCAACGTAAAGGTAACACGTGCTTCACCTTTTAATTTACTGATTGCCTTTGCCGGGTTATAATAAGACAATCTCACCAGGTCTGTCCAGTATTGGCCCTCTCCTGCCAATTCAATTCTTCTTTCAAGCAGCACACTGTCGGCATCAATTTTAGGAGCTGGAAGCATCCCTGCTCTTGTGCGAACCTTGTTAAAATATAAAAGTGCATCAGCGTTGCTCGTGGAACCATTGTTACCCAGTATGGCTTCTGCATACAGCAGATACACATCTGCCAGTCTTAGTAATGCATTATGCTCCGTAGAAGAGGTTTGAGTCATAGTAGGTGCACTATTGTCCTTGTTGGTGCCGATAATATGTTTTTTCAATGCGCATGCCCCGGTAAATTTAAATCCGCCACCGGCGGCATTCAACTCGGGGTAATAGTCGCCATTGATCATAAAAGTAGCTTTACGCCTTACTGAATCTCTTGTAGCGTATAACTTATACATATCTACGGTTGGTCCTATGCCAAACCAGCCGGCCGATCCATTGGCAGATATTTCGACACTCGTTGAGTAGATCTGCAGCATATTACCTTCAAGCCAGGCGCCACCCGGCGCCCATTGTAATGCAAACAATGACTCAGGATTATCATTAAACTGGGCTTTAAAAAGATCGGCATAATTACCTAGCAATGCCAGGCCGCTGTTTTTACATACATTTCCTGCATACTTTGCCGCGCTGTCAAGGAGTTGCTGATTTCTTGTTCCATTCTGATTTAAACCCGCGGCCGTTAAATACACCTTCGCTAACATGCCTTGTGCCGACCAGGTGGTTACTCTTCCTGCAACATCTGATGCAGGGAGATGACCGGCTGCAAATGTGAGGTCATTGATCGCAAACTTATATACGTCTTCTGTTTTTATACGATTAACCAGGGGAGAGATAATCAATTTGCTGTTATCTTCAATAACAGGAACTGCGCCCCATAGCACTGCGAGATTATAATAGGCAAATCCGCGTAGAAACCGGGCCTCAGCAATAGCAGCATTTTTATCCTTACCAGGAATTGTATCAGGCGCTTTTTGCTGGATGGCGCTAATGGTAACGTTGCAATGCGCGATGAGTTTATACATTGATTTCCAGTTGGCAATCATAATCCCGTTCATGCCGGTAACGGTGAAAGTATTCAATTGCACTGCATCTCCCCAATAACCAACTGCCATATTTCCACTCAACACATCTCCAACAGGTAAATAACAGTTATAGTTCCAGTCGGCCCAGGGGGTGCCGGCATACAATGCTGCTGTTGCCAGCCTTAAATCGCCGGTGCTTTGATAAAAATTATCGGCGCTTATCTGTGACAGCGGCGGACGATCCAAAAAACTTTTGGAGCATCCTGTCATTGCCATTATTATTAACAGGAACACAATTATTTTATTCAATATTGATCTCATAACGATTGATATTAACAGATGAATATTTATTTATTCAATTTAATGCTGGCACCAATGGTAAACACCCTGGGCTGGGGATAATAACCACCATCCACACCGGCAGTCAGCGGGTCCCATGATCCGATTTCAGGGTCCATTCCCTTGTAGTTGGTAATGATGAAAGCATTTGAAACATTGACGTACACTCTCAGGTACTTGATACTGGCCTTCGAGATCAGGCTTTCGGGGAGGGTATACCCTAAAGAAATATTCTTACATCTCAAAAAAGATCCGTCTTCCACGAACTTATCAGAGTTCCGGTTATTATCATTGGTGTTATCATTCCTTATTCCCACAATCCTGGTGTTGGGGTTTGTTACCTTTATATTATTGATATCAGTGGCACTTCCTTCCGGATCAATTAAAGTAAGTTTCGCATAGTTCATTAATGACCTGAGATATCCATAACTGGTACCCGGATATTCACCATTTATACGAAGCTGGTTATATACTTTATTGCCAATGTTGGCAGCGAAAAATATATTCAGGTCAAAATTCCTATACGAGAAAGTATTGTTGAAACCAATCTGGTATTTAGGCACGGGAGAACCCAAAAACGTTTGATCATGTTCATCAATCACGCCATCGCCATTAAAATCCTTAAATTTCAGATCGCCATACCAGATGCTTCCACCGGCAGCCCCAACAGGTAACGGCACCCCATTTTTTGTTGGCAAAGCGTGGGTCTTGAAATCTTCTGGTGTTGCAAACACTCCTCCATCGATCACATACCCGTAAAACTCTCCGATAGACCTGCCCACAACGGTTTTGCTGTATTGCCTGTCAAGCGAAGCGCCATCAGTATTAAGTTTTAATACTTCGTTAATATTGCGGGAAACCGTTACATCTGTTTTCCAGGTAAAATATTTTCTTTTAATGTTGGTAGAACTGATCCTGAAGTCAAAGCCTTTGTTATTAACTGTACCCACATTTACGTATGGGGCATCCAGTGCACCCGGCGCATAGCCAATAGACGTACCGGAATACAGGGGCAAAGGGATCTGCAACACCAATCCATCCGTTTTACGATTATAAAAATCCACAGAGAAATTTATTCTCCAGTTAAAGAGCGTACCGTCCAGTCCTATATTTGCATACTTTGTTTTTTCCCATTGTACATATGGATTACCCACATTCTGGGTTAATTGCGCAATGCCTGTAAGCCCGGTAGCAACGGTAGCCAGCGTTGATGTATAGGCATAATCCCGGATATTCTGGTTGTTCGTTAAACCATAACCTAATCGCAGCTTTAATTCATTGATATTTTTTACGGTTTTCAGAAACTCTTCATTATTCATTTTCCAGGCAAAGGCGCCGGACCAGGTATTCACCCAGCGGTTCTCAGGAGCAAACTTTGAAGACCCATCTGCCCGCATATTGGCAGTAAACAGGTATTTATCGTTGAGGCCGAAGTTCAGGCGGCCGAAGTAAGATTCCTGGGCATTTTGTCCTTTACTGCCAGCGTTGGTAGCGGTGGTAGGATCTCCGCTGCTGATCACCTGTACATTATTGGAAGGAAAATTAGTTCTGCCTGCAGAAGAATTTTCATTGGTGCCCAATTGCGCTTCATGCCCCAGCAACAAATTTACATTGTACTTATTTTTAAACAAATGCGCATAGGTCAGAAAATTCCTTATGGTACTATATATGTTCTGGGAAAAATTATAAGATGCGCTGTTAGTATTATTTTTTACAAGCCCAAATGTATAGGAGGGATTAAACCGGTCTTCTGTGGCCATCGAAAAGCTTCCTGTTGCTTCATTCCGAAGGGTGAGGTCTTTGGTAAATGCAATTTCTGCATATAAATTACCAAAAAGCTGGTTCCTTTTTACTTCATCTTTATTAATAAGGGCGATGGCATAGGGATTTACGGTAGGATTAACCCATCCATTCGGATTATAGGCGCCCCCCCAGCTACCATCTTCATTTTTCACCGCTATATCCGGTGTCTGGCTTAATGCCGTATTAATTACATTTGAACTGGTGGAGTTTACGCTTTCTTTAATATTAACCAATTGCAGGCTGGTACCGATCTTTAACCAATTGGTTGTTTTGTTATCCAGATTCAATCTTACTGACATCCTCCGAAAGTTGGATCCAAGCGCAATACCTTCCTGGTTGAAATAGGAACCGGACAGCAGGTACTGTGTTCTGAGATCCCCTCCGCTAACGGTGAGCGTGTGACTGGACATCGGGGCATTTCTAAAAAGTTCTTTCTGCCAGTTGGTGCCCTCACCCAGGTACTTCGGGTTCACAAATTCCGGGCGGGTATCAAAGCCCCAGCCCAACCCGGTGTTCCTGTCATTTATAAAGCTGGCATATTCTCTTAAATTCATCAGGGGCAATCTTTTGGGTATTTGCTGGTAGCCCGTGTACATATCGTACGTAATGCTGGGCGGAGCTATCTGTCCACGCTTGGTGGTGATCACTATTACCCCGTTGGTGGCCTGGGAACCATAAATGGCCGTTGCGGAAGCATCTTTCAATACGTCAACAGATTCAATTTCAGACGGATTGATGCCTGCCAATGGATTCACACCGGCGCCTAATGTGGCGGTGCCGCCAATAATAATCCCATCGATAACGTACATAGGCGAGCCGCCTCCAAAAGAAGACAGGCCACGGATCTGAACAGACACCGCTCCGCCGGGCTGACCGGATATTTGCTGGGCTACCAGTCCCGGAACTTTTCCCTGCAGGGCCTGGTCAAAGGTTACCGGTTGTGTTTTACGGATTTCATCGCCGGAAACAGAAGATATAGCGCCGGTTACATCAGGGCGTCTTACTTTACCATAGCCAATTACTACTACATCTCCCAGTTGTGAAATGTTTTCAGTTAGTGCTACTTCAATAGAAGTGCTTTTATTTATTACCACTTCTCTTTTCTGATAACCTATTATTGAAATCACCAATGTATTTCCGGTAGCAGCATCGATGGTAAATTTTCCCGCTTCATCTGTAATAGCAAAGCGATTGGTATTTTTTAAGGCAACGGTTGCCCCGGGGATGGCAGAGGAGTTATTCTTATTGATGACCCTTCCGGTTATTTTTATTGTTTGTGCAAAAAGTTGGGGGCTGAAAAGGAATCCCAAAAGGATACCCAATAGCGGCAGTATTCGCGAGCGAATCATTTTGGTTGACTTCATTTTATAATTTTTTACTTAGGTAGATGATTATCCCCGGTAAACGGAGATGACATTTCATTAGGTCAGAACATTCATAACGGGAGCCAGGCTATTAAAGTGGCCATTCTTTCAAAAGCTGGTCTTATAATCCATTTATTAAATATGATCTGATAACTTTAAATTGAATCGTTGAGGTGAGTGAAATAATAAAGAAATCATAACGGTAAAAGGGAGACCTGGTTCTGTCCAATAAACAGAATGGCCCGCCAGCAATTCCCTGAAGCGGGTACAGGCTGACATGTGAAGCGGTTGTAATTGTAGTTTCATATACGTGGATTAAATGTTGTAAAGCTATAGTTATAACAGCTCAATCATGGGGTCCGGTTGATTCAACCAGGGGTATCAGATGTTACAAATAGCCAATCATTTTCCAGATACCCTGGTCCCTACCTGTATGGATATCTTTTGTTTCCACAACCTTGAGGCTAAAATGGTTTTGGTGGCGTTCACGCCACCATTTTGAACCATTACATACCCGGCAATGGCTGATACGGCAACATTTGTTCCCTGGCAAAGCAAATCCCCGTAAGGGATGCTTCTGCGACAAATTCCAGTCGCCTTTCATAATATTAGTTGCTGTAAAGCTACTGCTGCACTACAAGAAGAGAGGGGGTCGAATGATTCAACTACGGGGCTCAAATGTTACAAATGGACGCATATTACTGCCGATAC
>NZ_DATMTE010000120.1:0-3421 GCF_035564935.1 Chitinophaga sp.
AATCAGTGTTCCAAGACAATCGCCGAAGGCGATCCCCCTTCGCTGCATTAGCTAAAGATATCCCTTACCTTTTCGAAGAATCCTTTTTCGGATTTTTCAGGGTTGGGTTTAAAGTTATCGGATGATTGTAGTTTGTCCAGCATTTCCTTCTCTTCAGCGCTTACATGTTGTGGCGTCCATACGTTTATATGGATCAGCTGATCGCCTTTTTCATATGAGTTAACGGAAGGGAATCCTTTGCCTTTCAGGCGGAATATTTTACCGCTTTGTGTACCGGCGGGGATTTTAATTTTTGCTTTCCCGTCAATGGTAGGCACTTCCAGGGAGGTGCCGTATACAGCGTCGGGGAAAGAGATGTGCAGGTCGTAAGCTACATTGAGTCCGTCGCGTTGCAGTTCCGGGTGTGGTTCTTCTTCGATCAGGATGAGCAGATCGCCGGGGGCGCCGCCTCTTTCGCCGGCGTTACCTTTACCGCTCATGCTCAGTTGCATGCCTTCCTGAACGCCAGCCGGGATGTCGATGCTCACCATTTCCTCACCGTACATACGGCCTTCCCCTTTACAGTGGCCGCATTTGCTGGTAATGGTCTGTCCTTCACCATGGCAGGTGGGGCAGGTGGTAACGGTTTGCATTTGTCCGAGAAAAGTTTGGGTAACTTTTCTTACCTGGCCGGAGCCGCCGCAGGTATTGCACGACTGGAATGCGTTCTTATCTTTTGCGCCCAGGCCACCGCAATGCTGGCAGGGTACATATTTCTTTACTTTAATTTTCTTGTTGGCGCCTTTGGCGATTTCCTCGTAGGTAAGACGGATCTTTACCCGGAGGTTGGAACCGCGGGTACCGCGTCCGCGGCGGTTTCCGCCACCACGTGCGCCACCGCCCCCGAAGAAGCTGCCGAAAATATCATCGTTACCAAAAATGTCACCGAAGTTGGAGAAGATGTCGTCCATGTTCATTCCACCACCGCCATATCCACCACCACGGTTGCCATTCATGCCGGCATGGCCAAAGCGGTCGTATTGCGCCCTTTTATCGGGGTCGCTTAATACCTCATAGGCTTCAGCTGCTTCTTTGAATTTTTCTTCTGCCTCCTTGTTATTTGGGTTGCGGTCAGGGTGAAACTGCATCGCCACCTTACGGTAAGCTTTTTTAATTTCGTCCTGGGAAGCAGTTTTTACAACAACCAGAACTTCGTAATAATCTCTCTTGGTAGACATTATAAAATCACTTAATGCCGGTGCATGCACCGGCCTTTGTTTCAGTAAAAAATATTGTTTTACGTCAGCAATGGCACAGGTTACCGGAGATTATGCCACATCGTCATTTTATTTGCCCACAATTACCTTAGCGTGACGGATCAATTTGTCATTCAGGTAATAACCAGGTTGCAGTTCATCTACTACTTTACCAGCCAGCTCCGGCGTGGGAGCGGGGATTTCAGTAATAGCCTCGTGCAGATCCGGATCAAATGGGGTGTGTATACTCTCCATTGGCTTCAGTCCCTTCGCTTGCAGGGTATTTCTCAGTTTATTGAAAACCAACATTACACCATCTTTAACGGCAGCAATATCTGTAGTATTTTCCAATTGCTTCAGAGCCCTGTCACTATCATCCAGCACATCCAGCAAAGATATGATAACTTCTTTACTGGCTGTTTGCATCAGTTCTATACGTTCCCGGGCAGTACGTTTACGGTAATTGTCAAATTCCGCCTGTAACCGGAGATATTTATCACGGATCTCACTTACTTCTTTCTCTTTCTTCTCCAGCTCACTCACTTCCTCTGCTTCCGTATTCGTATTCGAACTATTGCTTATATTTTCTTCTGGCATGCTTTCGTTTTCGCTACCAGCGTTAGCCTGACCGTTTGTCTGCATGTCTTTTTCTTTTTCTGTCATAATAAGTAATAATTGTCTGCGCAGGTATCCAGTCAATTTCTTTGCCAACAGCGGCTTTGCCGACAAAAAGGCAGAATTGCAGCGAAAAGCCAAAGGCTAACCGCTAAATAGCTACCTTTGCCCCTCGAAATACGATAAATGACTAAAGTTTTTTTAAAGAAACAGATACAAAACAGGGTGTTACAAGGGCATCCCTGGATTTTCGGCAATGAAGTGGCCGAAATAAAAGGAGATGTAAATGCCGGCGACATTGTAGATGTATATACGCATAAAGGTTTTTTCCTTGGCCGCGGTTATATCAACCCCCAGTCGCAGATCCTGGTAAGATTGCTTACCCGTGATAAAAATGAAGAGATCAACCCTCAATTCTTTTACCACCGCCTCCTGAAATGCTGGGAATACCGGCAGAAACTGGGGTATGTGGAAAACTGCCGCCTGGTATATGGGGAAGCCGATGACCTGCCGGCGCTCGTGATCGATAAATTCAACGATTACTTTGTTATACAAACGCTTGCATTGGGGATGGAAAAATGGAAAGATGCCATCGTGGATGCCATCAACCGCATATTTTCACCCAAAGGCATCTACGAAAGAAATGATGTACCTGTAAGGGAACTGGAAGGAATGACCCAGCAGAAAGGCTTTCTCAGTGCGCCTTTCGACACCAACCTGGTTATTAATGAAAATGGTTTGAAGTTCCATGTAGATGTAGTAAATGGTCAGAAAACCGGCTATTTCCTGGATCAGCAGGATAACCGCCGCGAGATCCGCCATATTGTAAAGGGGGCCGATGTAATGGAAGCCTTTTGTTATACCGGTACATTCTCCTGCCATGCCGGTTTTTACGGCGCCAAAAGTGTGCTCGGGCTCGATATTTCCGAAACAGCCGTGAACACCGCCCGCAGGAATGCGGAGCTGAATAACCTGCAGGATATTTGTCAGTTCCAGGCCGTGAATGCGTTTGACCAACTGAAGCAGTGGACAAAAGAAGAGAAGAAATTCGATGTGGTAATACTGGATCCCCCGGCGTTTACCAAAAGCCGCGAGAATATCTCCAAAGCCGTAACCGGTTATAAGGAAATCAACCTTCGTGGTATGAAACTGCTGAAGCCCGGAGGCTTCCTGGTAACGGCTTCCTGCACTAACCTGGTGTCGCCGGATCTTTTCCTGCAAACCATTGACGCCGCCGCAAAGGATGCGAAGAAAAGACTGCGCCAGGTAACGTTCCAAACACAGGCACAGGATCATCCTATCCTGAGAAATATTGAGAATACCACTTACCTGAAATTCCTCATTGTAGAAGTTTCCTGATAAGGACAGGTATTAAAAAAAAGGAAAAGTCACGATGTAAACCGTGACTTTTCCTTTTTTATTTTGATGCCAGATATATCTACTTTACAACATTGAACTTACCGGATTCCACGAGGTTACCCCGCTGATCCCGCAATTGGAAAATGTATAAACCGTTATAATAATTATCAAGACTTACCGTTGTTTTAGAACTGATGCCTTTTAACTGATCT
>NZ_DATMTE010000121.1:0-2900 GCF_035564935.1 Chitinophaga sp.
CGCCCTAATGCCGCTACCCGCAGTCTTAAGTATATAGAAACAAAGTTCAGGAGTTTTTTCCCTTTCAGCCCGTATTCTTATGTATTTAAGAACGAAGTGAACCAGCGGAATTATGAATCAGAAGCCAGGTGGAAGCAAATCATTTTTTACGGCGCTATATTGACCATCTTTATAAGTTGTATAGGATTATTTGGGCTTTCGGTGCTTTCTGCGGAAAAGCGTACAAAGGAGATAGGTATCCGGAAAGTATTGGGGGCATCCGTCCGGAATATCGTAGCGGTTTTGTCGCTGGAATTTGTGAAGCTGGTGATCATTGCCCTGGTAATAGCTATTCCGCTGGCATGGCTGGCAGGTGTAAAATGGCTGGAGCATTATCCTTACAGGATCACCATGGGTTGGTCTTTATTTGGTTGGGCGGGAGTACTGGTGTTGTTGATTGCCGTGTTTACGGTGAGTTTCCAGGCGGTAAAGGCTGCAATGGCGAACCCGGTTAAGAGTCTGAGGAGTGAATAGGAGATAAAAAGCCCCCAGTCCGCAAGATCTGAGGGCCTTTATTTAAACAGCCTGAAATTACATTTTAAGCAATAAAATCCGTTGAAAGGGAAACGTTCTTCCAGGTATCCATTTCCGCCTGCAATTGCGCTATTTTAATTTGTGCACGGTTGAAGGCATCGCTTCCCAGGAACAGGTTGACAGCGGGAGTGGGGCTGGTAACCAGCTCCAGGAATATATCGGCCATCTTATCAGGATCGCCTGTTTGCGTGCCATCCATACCATTCATCCTGGCGTGATATTCCCGCAGATGAGTATAGTCTTCTATTGTTCTTTTGCTGTATGCGATGGAATCTGCTTTGGCGAAGCTGGTTCTGAATGCGCCCGGCATCACGTTGGTGACATGAATGCCCAATGGTTTCAGGTCGTTGGCCAGGGCTTCGCTGAGGCCGCTCACGGCAAATTTGGCTGCGCAGTAAGCCGTCCACCCGGTACCCGGTGCAAAGCCTGCGATGGAAGAAATATTGATGATGTGACCTGACCGTTGTTTTCTCATATAGGGTAACGCCTGTTGGATCACGCGCATAACAGCAAAAAGATTAACCTGGAAGTTTTCATTGATCTCCGCTGCTGTGAGTTCCTCCAAAGCACCGCCTAATCCGTAACCGGCGTTGTTTACCACTACATCAAGGCGACCGAATTTTTCAATTGTTTTCTGAATGGATGCGGCTACTGACTGTTCACTTTTCAGGTCAACTTCCAATGGAAGCCACCTGTCGTCATTTCCATTAAACGCTTCAAATGCAGTAATTGATCTTGAGGTTGCCGCAACGCGGTGTCCTTTTGCCAATAGTTGTTTTACAAGAGACAGCCCTATTCCTTTGGATGCACCTGTGATATACCAGACTTTTGTATCGCTCATAATTTTTATTTTGAGCAAAGGTACTTTGCAGGCAGATTCCATTTTTGTGGTATACAAACCATTATTTGTCAGATTCAAACCTGCCTGAAGGCAGAAGGGCTCATAGTGGTTTGTTTCCGGAAAAAGTTATTGAAGTGCGCCTGGTCTTCGAATCCCAGCACATAGCTGATTTCGGCAATGTTCCAGTTAGTGTGTTTTAAAAGCGCTTTGGCTTCCGCGGTAAGACGCTCAAAGATAAGACCGGTGGTGGTGTGTCCGGTGGTTTTCTTTATGGCCCGGTTGAGGTAATTGACATGAACGGAGAGCCTTTCTGCAAATACTTTTGGGGAACGCAGTTCAAAACGTTGCGAAGTTGATTCAATGGGAAACTGACGTTCCAGGAGCTCCCTGAAAACCGATGTGATCCGGGAGGCTGCATCCGGATGTTCAAGCGAATTGCTTACAGGCTGCAGTTTCATCGCCATATAAATCAGTTCGCTGACATAGTTCTTTATCAGTTCATATTTATAGATATAATCCGAATCAAACTCCCTGATAATTTTTTCAAAGAGGTCTTTTACTTCGTGTGTTTTTTCATCATCAAGGCCAAACACAGGCTGTGCGCCCATAGCGAACAGGGGGAGCGAGGCCAGGTCCAGGCGCAGGCTTTCTTTAAAGAACTCATCCCTGAATACGCAGAAATAACCACCGATATTGAAAGCCAGCGGCTCATAAGTGTATGGTATATGAGGATTAAAAAAAAGTAATGTATTCCCGCTTATCGGGATACTCCTGTTGCCATAGTGGAAGGTATTATCTCCCCGGAAAAGCATGATCTTAAAGAAATCCCTGCGGATAAAGGTGGGCGAGGTAGTGCCTGTCCGGATCCTGTCTTCAATTCTAAAAACATTAAACTGCCCGATGTTCTTCTGGAGATCTTCAGATATGCTGCCATACTTATCCCTGTAAAACTGTTCAAGTGATTCTGTTGCTTTTGCCATAGCCAGTGATGCTTTTGCAAAATTGAAACTTTTTTTTCATAAATAAATGAGGCGTTCCCCGGTTTAAATAACAGGTTTTGTAAGCATCTCTTTTTCTTTTTTTGCTTATTTATTTATAGATTGGCACGATAACCTTCAACAATTGCGCAAAAATCAACATATAAGTGATGCAGACCTGTTGGATCTGTTCAGGCTGGGAGAAAACGATGGAACGGTTCTCTTATATGAAAAATACTATAAAGGTCTGGTGTATTTCGCCCGGCAGATTGTTGATCATGCGGGGGAAGCGGAGGACATCGTTCAGGAATGTATGGTGAAATTATTTAACAGGCGGGGGGATTTTGAGGAGCTTTCGAAGATTAAATCATTCCTATATGTATCGGTTCGGAATGCTTGTCTTAATTACCTGAAGCAGCAGGACAGGCAACGGATTTCTCAAAAAGAGCTACTGTATCTTACAGAGAAGGGAGACGACACTGCTGATCATGAAATGCTTAAATCCCGGG
>NZ_DATMTE010000122.1:0-9760 GCF_035564935.1 Chitinophaga sp.
GCTTCGACCCGGTATCGCATGGAGCAAAGGATTACCGCCGCCTCGGAGAAGATTTTCTAAGCAGAATAAAATAGTTATTATGTTTGATAGTAAACAATCTTTACCCGCCGCCACATCCGCAAAGGAACCTTTTTTCAGCGGCGTGCAACAAAAGAAAGCGCCTGGTTTTTTCCAGCCGAAGCTTTCCGTAAACACACCCGGTGATGCCTTTGAACGGGAAGCCGATTCGGTAGCGGATAAAGTGGTAAGCGGCAGTGGTGGCGCCGGACCAGTGGTACAAAAAAAAGACATCTCTTCCGTACAGCGCCTCGCCACTTCTGAAGCAGAAGAAAAGCTAAGTACCAGCGACGCCCGCATGCGCCGCGATAAAGACATTCAAACCAAGCCGGAACTGCAACGGAAATGCGCGGCCTGCGAACACGAGGAAGAAGGGCAGGTACAAAAATCCGAAGCCGCTGCCGGCGGCGGCAGTACCTCCGCTTCACCGCAGCTCTCTTCACAGATTGAAAGCTCCTCCGGTAAAGGCAGCCGTATGAGCGCTCAAACCGCCCATGAAATGCAGCATAAGTTCGGCGTGGATTTCAGCCACGTGAACATCCATACAGGCGCATCAGCCGTGCAAATGAGCAAAGAACTGGGCGCGCAGGCATTTACCCGTAAGAACGATGTTTATTTCAATGCAGGAAAATATAATCCTGATACCAGCAGCGGTAAACACCTGCTGGCACATGAACTTACACATGTGGTGCAGCAGGGCGCCGCTAAAGAAAAATCAGCCACACAACCTGGAGGGACCACATCATGAGTAAAGTAGCTACAAAGAAAACAGCCACGAAACAGAAAACAGTGGGGGCGCCTGAAGCCGCCACTCCCGCTATGGCGCCGGAACTGGCCTACCTGCAGGCGCTCATCAATTACCAGCTGGGCACCTATTTTAAAAAAGAAGGCACACCGTTAAAACCGCCGGTGCTGCCAAACAGGAGCGCCTGGCAAATTGTACGGCCGGAAGCCATGCAGCATAAATGGAACAATGAAGAACTTACCCTGCTGCTGATAGCGCTGGTACCGCATATCCTGCCGGAGTTTTACGATACAGCTATCCAGCAGTTCCTGCCCCAGGCCGGTGAATTTCCACAGCTGGGCGGTATACGCGGAAAACAATTCCGCGGCTTCCTGCCTACAGGAGAAACCGCCCTGTTCCTGCTGGCGGGTACCAACTGGAAGAAACGCCTGGAAATTCAGGAACTGTTTGAACCGGATCATGATTTTGCCCTTAAAAGAATTTTATGGCTGGAAGATGTGCAGGGCGGAGAGCCGCTGATGAGCGCCCGGCTTATGATGGACATCGATTACGTAAACCTCTTTATAAAAGGAAAACACGGCAGACCGCATTTCAGTATGAGCTTCCCGGCCAGGCTTATTGCTACGGAACTTACCTGGAACGACCTGGTGCTGGATGAATCGATCATGGCGCAGATCCGGGAACTGGAAACCTGGCTGCATCACAACGACCAGCTGATGAATGAATGGGGTATGAAACATAAGCTGAAGAAAGGCTACCGTGCCCTGTTCTATGGACCACCCGGCACCGGTAAAACTTTTACCGCCAGCCTGCTCGGCAAGTATACCGGCAGGGATGTATATAAAATTGACCTTTCCATGGTGGTGTCAAAATATATCGGGGAAACAGAAAAGAACCTCGAAACATTGTTTGCCAAAGCCGCTGATAAAGGATGGATCATTTTCTTTGACGAAGCGGATGCACTGTTCGGAAAGCGCACCAGCGTAAGGGATGCACACGATAAATACGCTAACCAGGAAGTATCTTACCTGCTGCAGCGGATCGAAGATTTTAACGGCCTTGTGATACTGGCTACCAATATGAAAAATAATATTGACGATGCATTCATCCGCCGTTTCAATGCCATCATACAATTCCAGGTACCGGGCGAACGGGAGAGGGCCGCTATCTGGCAAAAAACATTCCCGCCCAACGTTAGCTTCCAGGATGATGAAGACATTCCCGGCAAAGTGAAAAAGTACGAGATCACCGGCGGCAATATTATCAACGTAGTGCAATATGCCTGCCTGAAAGCACTGGAACGCAAAACAGCAAAGGTTTCCCTGGATGATGTGGTAAACGGCATCCGGAAAGAAATGAATAAAGAAGGAAGATCGTTTATTGTTTAACCATTCCCCGGTATGCCATCACGCATACCGGGAATTTATGTTACCCCGTATTCAACCGCCTATACAATTATTCCTCCCCGTTCCCTTATTTTTCCTATTTTCCTTGTTACCAATTCTACGTGTGTATGATCAACTTAAACCTTAAGGCGAAGGCGCAGAACACCTATGACGCTATTGTAGTAGGCTCGGGTATCAGCGGAGGCTGGGCCGCCAAAGAACTGTGTGAAAAAGGACTCAAAGTGCTCCTGCTGGAAAGAGGAAGGCAGCTGGAACATATCAAAGATTACACCACTGCTACCCAGGCGCCCTGGGAAACGCCGTACCGCGGCAGACTTACTCCCGCACAAAAAAAAGAACATCCCTATCTTATCCGTGAGCGGGTATACTCCGAGTTTAATGAAAGCTACTGGCTGAAGGATATTGACAGCCCCTACACGGAAAAGAAACGGTTCGACTGGACCCGTGCCGATATTGTAGGCGGCAGATCCATTATGTGGGGACGCGGATCCCTCCGGCTGAGCGACCTGGACTTTGAAGCCAATGCTAAAGAGGGCATCGGAATCGACTGGCCCATACGCTACAAAGACCTGGCCCCATGGTACGATCATGTGGAGGCCTTTGCCGGTATCAGCGGCCAGGCGGAAGGACTGCCACACCTGCCCGATGGCATTTTTCAGCCGCCTATGGAAATGAATTGTTTTGAGAAACAGGTGAAAGCCAGGATAGAAAAAACTTTCCCCGAAAGGCGTATGACCATTTTCCGCACCGCCAATCTTACACAGCCAATCGGCGACAGGGGCAAGTGCCAGTACCGCGACCGCTGTGCCCGCGGATGCCCTTTCGGCGCGTATTTCAGCTCACAATCGTCTACCTTGCCCGCCGCCGTGAAAACCGGTAACCTCACCCTGCAAACGGATGCCATTGTGAACAGCATCCTGTACGATGAAAGCAAAGGAAAGGCCACGGGGGTACGTGTCATCGATAAACATACCAAAGCAGTAACGGAATACTACGCCCGTATCATCTTCTTAAATGCTTCTACGTTGGGCAGCACCTTTGTGCTCATGAACTCCGTTTCCAGCCGCTTCCCGCAGGGAATAGGCAACGATCACGGCGTGTTGGGCCACTACCTCATGGATCATCATTTCCACGCAGGCGCCAGCGGAATTTCAGAGGAGTTCGGCGATAAATATTATTACGGGCAGCGCCCTGCCGGTTTTTATATTCCCCGCTTCAGGAACATAGGCACGGATAAACGCAGCTACCGGCGCGGGTTTGGGTACACCGGCTACAGCAGCCGTACCGGCTGGTCAAGAGGCATCGCGGAACTTGGAATAGGAGGGGCGTTTAAAGATTATCTCACCGAACCCGGCCCCTGGCAAATGGGCCTCATGGGCTTTGGAGAATGCCTGCCCTATGAAGAAAACCAGGTGACGCTGGATCACAGTATTAAAGACGCCTGGGGCCAACCCGTACTGCAGTTCAACTGTGAGTTCAAAGACAACGAACGGCAAATGCGCAAAGACATGGACCAGGACGCGGCCGCTATGCTGGAAGCAGCGGGGCTGAAAAACGTGACACCGTTCAACAGGGATTCCTATCCAGGTATGGCCATACATGAAATGGGCACGGCACGCATGGGCCGCGACCCACGTACATCCGTACTGAATGAGTGGAACCAGGTGCATACCGCCAAAAATATTTTTGTAACAGATGGCGCCTGCATGACCTCTTCGGCCTGTCAGAATCCTTCATTAACCTACATGGCGCTCACCGCAAGGGCGGCGGATTATGCAGTGAAGGAACTAAAACGGCAACAACTGTAGGTTAACTTTCTATTAAGCCGGTACACATGTTCTGTGAATTGATATACTTTCATCCTCTTTATCTCTCTAAAACAAATAAATACCTGATGAAACAATTATTATTATTCGCCACCTTATGCGCAGGCGCCCTGTCGGTAGCTGCGCAGCAGAAAGAACCGGTAGACGCTATCATCAACGAATTTTATCATCACCCGGAACATATCATGGTGGCGGCACACCGCGCTTCCCATAATAAATACCCGGAAAATTCACTGGCTGCCGTAAAAGAATCTATTGAACAGGGAATTGATGTGGTGGAAATAGATCTGCATGAAACAAAAGATCATATCCTGGTGGTAATGCACGATGCCACCATTACACGCACTACCGGCAAACCAGGGAAAATAAAAGATTATACTTACAGGGAACTGCAACAGTTTCCCCTGCTTTTTAACGGGCAACCCACCACGGAAAAGATCCCCACTTTTGAACAGGTATTGCAGCTCACCAAAGGAAGGATCATTGTAGATGTGGATTTTAAAGAAGACAGTGAATCCGCTGCGAAACAAGCCTTTGCTCAGATAGCGGCACACGGGATGGAGAAGCAGGTACTGTTCTTTATTTACGATCATCACCAGGCGCCCACCCTGCATAGCTGGAACCCTAAGATCCCCGTAATGCCGCGCGCCCATAGTATAGCGGAAGTGGCGGAAATACAGGAGATCGCCGCGAAGCAGGGAAAGTTCCCCGTGATCCATGGCGACGATTCCTTTTACTCGGATTCCCTCATGAAAAGCATTACTGCCAGCGGCACACGGGTATGGATGAATGCTTTGGGCAAATATGATAAACTGGAGTCGGAAAAAGAAGACGCCGGGTTTGACCAGCTGCGTAAAGATGCAGCCTATGCCAATGCTATTCAAACAAACTACCCCGAAAAGCTATTGGTTTACCTGCGCAAAAAAGGATTACACAAATAAAAGTTTTTACAGCAATCCCTGCTGGGCGGCTACTTTAATCAGTGCCGCCACATTCCTTACCTGGAATTTCTGGATCAGGTTTTTCCGGTGTGTTTCTACTGTCAGCGGGCTCAGGTTCAACTGCTGTGCAATATCGGGCGTGGTTTTACCATCCGCGATCAGCTGCAGTATTTCCTTTTCCCGCCTGGTCAGTTGGGGAATACCTTTTAATTCACTGATGGAAGGGCGCGCCATAATTTCTTTGGCGCCCCTGCTGAAAGTGATCATCCCGCTGAGCGCTTCCTGTATACAGGCTACCAGTTCTTCGGAAGATATATTTTTTAACAGGTACCCCGTTGCCCCGTTCTGGATCATTTGCAGGATCATGCTGCGTTCCGAATGATTGCTCAGCGCCAGTACATGTGTTTCCGGGGAAAGCGCTTTCACTTCCCTGCACAATTCTATACCGTTGGCATCCGGCAGTGTAATATCCAGCAGCAGCACATCCACTTTATTTTCTTTGAGGAAGGACATAAAAGCCATACCGGAAGTAAAACAGCCGGTGATTTGTATGGTCTTTACATTGTTGAGCAGTTTTTGCAGCCCTTCAAGTACAATCGGATGGTCGTCTACAATAGCCAGTGTGGCTGGGTTAATCAACATGTAATTCAATATTTATAGTGGTACCTTCATTCACAGCGGAGTCGATATCAATTTTTCCTCTCAGGAATCCTACCCGGTTACGGATATTACTTAACCCGATGCCTTTTTCATTCCCTGCTGCCTGCATGTCAAAACCTTTACCGTTATCTTCCTGGGTAATAAAGAAGATGTGGTCGTTCTGGCTGCATTGCAATATAATATTGCTGGCCTGTGCATGGCGGATAGCGTTGGACAGCAGTTCCTGTACAATGCGGTAAATGTGGATCTGTACTTCTTCCCGCAGGGTATCTTCAAATCCGAGGTCCTGGAAATCGATCCGGGTATTTTCACTCATGAGCGATTCACAAAGATCTTTCAGCGCGGTTTTTAATCCGAATTTCAGCAGGTTTACGGGCATCATGTTATGTGCAATGCGCCGCAGCTCTGTAACGGAATGATCCAGTTGCTGGGTGATCTTTTCGAGTTCGGCCCGCTGCCCCTGTGAGTAGGTATCTTCAATTTGCGCAGAGAGATTTATTTTGGCGCCGGCCAGCATGCCACCCAGGCCATCGTGCAGGTCCCTGGCCAGCCGGCGGCGTTCCTGTTCTTCGCCCTGTAATACGGCCTGGCTGAATTGTAATTGCTGCTGCTGCTCTATTTCGTGCAGGTGTTGCCGGTAGCTCAGTTCTTTTTGTGCGGCCAGCTTTTGCTTGCTGCGGTATACAAACAATGCAAATAACAGCACCACCAGTAAAATGAGGCTGGCAGCGCCCAGCAGCCAGTTTACCAGCCGGGAATTTTTAGCATGTAATGCATCCTGGATACCTTTTGCCTTCAACGCATCAATTTCTTTCTGCTTTTCAGCGTTACGGTATTTTATTTCCATGGCATGCACATCGTTGGTGAGCTGGGTCCGGGCAAGACTGTCGCTCAACTCACTGTAACGCTTCATCCAGGTGTAGGCAGGGCCCATCTGGTGCAGGTTTTCACAGGTGAGCGCCATACCGTAGTATAACTGCTGCCGGTTGGATACCAGTTGCATCATTTCTTTCTGCTGCATTAGTAGGGTCGCCATTTCCTTTGCCTTCACAAAGTTATTATCGTTGAAATAGGCATAGAACTGCTGCATTTGCAACCGCTGTTCTTCATACCGCATGCCTTTTTTCCTGGCCAGTTGTATGCCTTTATCAAGACTGGCCAGCGCATCCTTGAATTTTCCTTCCAGGGTATAATACATGCCTTCGGCAGCATAGTGATCCAGCAGGTAATCTGATTCGGGGAATGGCTCCAGTAGCTTCCAGGCACTGTCCAGCGCCGGTTTGGCTTTGGCATTCCGGGCCGACAGTGAATAGTTTTCCGCAATGGTATGATAGGCAGTTACCAGCTCATGGGAAGGGGAATGTGCATTCCTGAAGGTTTCTATCGCCTTCAGGCAATAAATTTCTGCTTTATCGAATTGGCTGGCATTTTTAAATACAATACCCACCGCCAGGTAATCCCTCCCGGCTGCTGTTTGGTCGCCAGCCTGTTGAGCCAATGGTATGGCTTTGTTCAGCAGGATGTCGGCAAATGCCTTATAGTCGTTTTTCCGCTGTGCAATAGCGCCATAGTCGTACCATGCTTTAGACCGGAATGTATATGCTTCCGCCGTTTTAAACCTGCTGAGTAAGGTATCCGCTTTCATGAAGCTGGCCTGGCTTTTATCGTAGTCGCCCTTCTTCAGTAAATTTCCTTCATAGAAATAGTAAAGCGCCTGCAGGTAGGAGTGCTGACCACTATATTGTTTACCCTTTTCCAGGTATTGCGATGCCTTTAAGGAGTCTTTGGCTGCCCAAAATTCCGACAGCAAATAATTTGCGCGGGCACGGATACTGTCTGACGGCGCCTGTTGCAATACATTTTCCAGGCTGTCTGTAAACGCTTTTTCATTCAGCGGGGGAGCCTGGGCAAAACACCAGGAACATACCGCAAGCAGGAATACCAATAAAGATAATCTTCTCATAAAGGCCAAAATATAAAACAATTGCTTACACACGATCGTTGCCGGCAAAAATACCTGAAAACAGGTATAAATAAATCATTGGATGCTGGTATTGTTCAAAGTGCCCGCCCGGAGTACATTTGCGGTAATGCCGATAAAGGTTTTAACCATCTGTATTCTGTAAATTTTATAACAGGGAAGCCGAAAACTGTGCTTAAAAGAGTAGGCATTTTACAATTGTCATTTATGAAGATACTTAAAAAGATTTTGTTCCCGGTATTAATGGTAGCTACATTGTTTACAGCCTGCAAAAAGGACGACGACAAACCATCGCGTTCTTCCCATAAAGTAGTTTTCAAAGCAATTGGTTCCAGCGGAGTAACTTTGAGCCACGGGTTATATGGATGGGATCAATCCGTAACCACCCTTTCCAATCTCACCGGCAACACCTGGACCAGCCCTGAAGTAACTTCACCTGCAGAAGCCATTAACCTGAATGTACTGATTAACGGCGCCGGCGCTACATCTGCGGCCACACTGAAGGTACAGATCTTCGTGGATGGAGAACTGAAAAGTGAAGGTAATTCCGCAGGCACGGTGCTTTCAGCAAGCGCTAATTATCGCTTCTGATTACCCGGTTAAGAAAATCCAAAAGTAAAAATCATTGTAATAAGCGAAATCATCATCCTGAGTCGGACAAAATCCGCAAAAAGGAATTGACAAGTATCTAACTGAAAAGGATATGAAACAACGCCGGCCGGTGTCTACCGCCAGGCAGGACTACAATTACATAATCAGATTTACTTTGAGTTGATAGCCTTTGAACTGTGCAGTTCAAGGGCTATTTTTATCAGAAAGACCTTTCCACATCGCCCACTGTAAACCACGGAATATCCAGCCAGCCTTTCTTCAGGGCAATTCCTACCTTGCTGTTAAGATCCGTTCTGAAATAGAAGTCTTTGCCTACCCTTACATCTTCTGTATTGTGTACCGGCCCCCAGGGCGCCAGTTGCAGGTGATAGCTGGTTGATTTTCCTTTGGAGATGCGTTTGAACAATACCTCCGTTTCAAAATATGCAGCACGACTATTATCCAGTCGGGTGTTCAGGGAAAGGACCGTACCATAACTATAAACCGGGATGAAAAACAGGTACAGGAAAGCAGCAGCCCAGGTGGCTGTACGGTTGGTGCTAAGCGCGCCCCTGATGGCAGTAACCACTAAGAACAATCCCATTAAAAAACCAATAGCAATGGCCGGCAACCATATATTGGTAGCATCCTGCACGTTAATATTTATGCCTCCCGTAATAAAAAGAATAAACGACGGGGCACATACGGCAATGAAATTGGAAGGCAGGGGACTGTTTTTATAGGTATCAATGGCAATTAACCCTTTGTAGTGATACATATAGGCGATGGCTATCCAGGGAGCTATTATAGCCAGTATAACAGCGTAAAAGGATACCTGCTGGATAAAGATGCCGCCTGCCGCAATACAGCTGGTAATATTGATGACCGTGGAATCCCGGCGGGCTTTCTCAAAAAGCAGTTTACGTTCTTTCCGCCCGCTGCCATACCGCTCATCCAGCATTACTTCTCTCATGGTCTGATCCGCCATTGAAAGGGTAAGATTGTTGTAACGCCGTTCTATCCATTGCCGCAGCTCCCTGTTGGCGCCCATGTAAATATAGACCTTTATCCTTTTCAGATCATTGCTGACAGGGGCCAGGTAAATATAGTTCTCATCCTGCGTGTAACCTTTGATCTGGGAAAACAATAATTCCCTTTTTGTAAACAATGTTATCGACCGGATATAGTCTTCCCCAAGTATTATTTTGCTTACAATAGTTTCCACGATCATCCATATGCCGGCAATGATAGCCAACCCCGAAGCAATGCTTACCAGCATGGTTGCCGTAGGATCAGTACTGTGAAAAAAGGCATAAATAAAGCCGGCAACGCCGGCGCCCATTATAATAATGCAGAAAACAATAATAAAAATTTTCCAGCCGGGGGCTAACGAATACGATTTCATGGTATAAAGTACTTAAATAGATATAGGAACACAAAAGTACAAATTTTACTTTCATGGCAAAGGGGGCTTTATCTTATAACCACCTGCAGGCAAAGTAGGAGAACGATTATGCCAAAAACAGCGCAAACCATGGCGGAGCAACTTGTTA
>NZ_DATMTE010000123.1:0-1531 GCF_035564935.1 Chitinophaga sp.
AGCGATTTTCTTTGTTCGGGGAATACCTGCAGTAAGCAGGTTTCATAACAGATAAAAGTGCCGTACAGGAGCCGCTGCAGGTATTTAACATTAGCACGGTGCTGTGGGATAATATGCGTGAGCTTCAGGGTGGGGGATACGCCTGCGGCATATCCTTTACTGATGCAATGCAAAACCATTTGTGTGTCTTCACCGCTGCTGAGTTTATTCCCTTTTCTGCCGGAGGCGGTGAAACGTCCCTGGCGGGCCAGTTGTACAAACTCTTTCAGTATGGCCGCCGAAGTGCAAAGCCCGGTGCCAAAAGGATAACAGGATTGCCATGAACTTTCGCTGGCTGTACGGATCGTTTGTTCTTCCCGCTGCTGAAAGGCAGCGCTGGCAAACTGCCGGATGGCAGCGTCTACGCCGTCAATAAAATCTACTTTTACATTACCTGGTCCCCAGGCGGCTACTGTAGGAAATTGTTCATTCAGTTTTTTTAGCTCCAGTAGGTAATCGCTTTCAGGTTCATTATCATAATCAAAATACACAATGTAGTTACCGGCAGATTTTTCTATGGCGGCCATCCGCGCAAAATTTACACCTTGTTCCTGTACAAGGAGTATATGCATTCCCGGGATCTTTTCTTCAAATGCCTTCACATAGGATTGTTGTTGCAGTGGTACATCGCTGTTATTATCCACGAGGATCACTTCGGTGGAAATATTGCTGGTATCCAGCCGCGACACGGCTTCCAGGCATCGTTTCAGTATCCGTTCATCCGGGTTATAGGTGCATATGACCAGCGAATAATCTATCGTTTTTTTCCAATCCATAGCGAATCATATTGCCTGAAGAAACTAAAATGGTCTTTCGTAAGATTATCTATTACGTAAGTGGGCCCCAGTTCGTCCCTGTCGGGGTAATAGTCGTGGAACGCAATAAAGCCGCCCTTCACTACTTTGGAGGCGTACAGTTCAAAGTCGGACCTGCAGCCTGCAATGGAGTGGTCGCCGTCGATGAACAGGAAATCGATCTTTTGAAAGTCATTGTACATTTCAAAAGAGTAGCCTTTTTTCACGATGATCTTATCATAAACAGACAGGCGTTCCATATTTTCCGTGAAGCGTACCAGCAGGTCGGTGCTGGCTCCTTTTTCTGCGTATTCCTGCCGGCTTCCCTGGTCAAACCCGGCGTCTGCATTGAACGGGTCAATGGCATATATTTTCCCGGAGCGGAGTCCTTTTGAAATGCAGTAAGTACTTTTTCCCTGCCAGCTGCCGATTTCCACTACCACTGCATCGCGGCGCAGTTTACGCGCGGTGAGGAAAAGCCCCAGCGCTTCGCGTTCGGTGAGCCATCCGTCTATATCGTAATAGGAATGGATCTTTTTAAGGGCTGATCTTTCTATCATTTTCCGGAACATATGCAGGGTGTTTAGCGTATGATTTATTTAAAAAGATTTCTTAGCCAACGTTTAAATCTTTTTCTCAGTAACTGTTCTTTTTTTAACGTTCGCCATTTTTCTTCGAGAAAAAAATCTTTGTTTAAG
>NZ_DATMTE010000124.1:0-10028 GCF_035564935.1 Chitinophaga sp.
TTCGTAATATGTTTATAGTCATATTATTAAAAGAGATTACTGCGGTGATTTCGCTTTGGCTTTTCATCTGCAGATCGTTGTTAATTTGGCATTAAATACCACGAAAGGGTGGTAACTTCGTTAACAAATCATTACTTTTGACTATTGATCGATTTTGTTTTCATTACATAACAATAGCAGTAAAATGGGGTACATAAAAGAGAAATTCAAGGTTAAAGCAGATGAACTTAACATTGAAGTAAAAGACCTGGTAAAGAATCACGGCACCAAAAAAATTGAGGACGTAACACTGGCACAGGTTTATCAGGGTATGCGTGGCATCACCGGCCTGGTAACGGAAACTTCCCTGCTGGATGCCAATGAAGGAATCCGTTTTCGTGGATATTCCATCCCTGAATTGAGGGAACATTTGCCTAAAGCGCCGGGTGGCGCAGAGCCATTACCGGAAGGTTTGTTTTACCTGATGCTGATCGGAGAATTGCCTACTGAAGCGGATGTGCAGTATCTGTCCAGCATGTGGGGCCGTCGTTCTCATGTACCCAACCACGTTTTTGATGCTATTGAAGCACTTCCTATCACCACGCACCCCATGACCATGTTCAACGTGGGTATCATGGCGCTGCAAACAGAATCCGCTTTCGCCCACGCTTACGCTGAAGGAATAAATAAAAAAGATTACTGGAGCTACACTTACGAGGATACCATGAACCTCATTGCCCGCCTGCCGCGCATTGCAGCATATGTTTACCGCCGCAAATATAAAGGTGGTCAGCATATTCAGCCAAACGGCATGCTCGACTGGGCCGGTAACTTTGCACATATGCTCGGTTACTCCGATGAAGGATTCAAGGAACTGATGCGCCTTTATATGGTGATCCACGCCGACCACGAAGGTGGTAACGTGAGCGCACATACGACACACCTTGTAGGCTCCGCCCTCAGCGATGCTTACCTCTCTTTCGCCGCCGGTATGAACGGCCTGGCCGGTCCTTTACACGGCCTTGCTAACCAGGAAGTGATCAAATGGATCCTCCAGATGCGCGAGGAACTGGGTGGTGGCGTTCCAACTAAAGAACAGATTGAAGCATACGTACGCAAAACTTTATCTGAAGGTAAAGTAGTACCGGGCTATGGCCATGCTGTACTGCGTAAAACAGATCCACGCTTCACCGCACAAATGGAGTTCGCGAAAAAACATCTGCCCAATGATGAACTGGTGAAAATTGTATGGCAGGTATATGAAACCGTTCCTCCTATCCTGCAGGACCTTGGTAAAGTAAAAAATCCATGGCCTAACGTAGACGCCCATTCCGGTGCATTATTGGTACATTACGGTCTTGTTGAATATGAATTTTACACCGTATTGTTTGGCGTGTCACGCGCATTAGGCGTACTGGCTTCCCTTTGCTGGGACAGGGCGCTCGGACTTTCCCTGGAAAGACCGAAATCTGTTACCACCGAGTGGATGAAACAGTTCGTGGAAGGAAAAGTAGATGCAATAGCCGAATAGTTTTAATAATTGTTTTTTTAGTAAAAGAGGCAAGTGGTGAATTTTTACCATTTGCCTTTTTTATTTTTGTTGTTCACCAAAAACGGAATAGCCATTTCTACTTTTACCGCCATATTATCCAACCCGATAGAATACCTGAAAGGAGTGGGCCCGCAGAAAGGAGAACTGCTGCGCAAGGAAATCAAAGTATATACCTTCGGCGACCTGCTGCAATATTTTCCTTTCCGTTATGTGGATCGTACCAGGATCGATAAAATAGCCTCCCTCAGCGGCTATGAAGATTTTGTGCAGATCCGGGGGAAGATCGTGAACATGGTAGTAATGGGAGAGAACAGGGCGAAAAGATTAGTGGCCACGTTTAAAGACGAAACCGGTACCATTGACCTGGTATGGTTCCAGGGCTGGCAATGGATGCAGAAATCGCTCCGCGAAAATGTGGCTTACCTCGTATTCGGCAGGATCTCCGTATTCAATGGCGTTACCCAGCTGGCACACCCGGAGCTGGATCTGCTCACCGAAGAAATAGCCACCGGCAAACAATTCCTGGAACCGGTTTATTACACCACAGAAAAACTCAAAGCCCGCGGACTAACGGCCAAGGCTATAGGAAAACTGACAAAGAACCTGCTGGAACAATTATCTCCCCTGGAAATCAGGGAAAATATTCCGCTGGATATATTACAGCAGTACCGGCTCATGCCAAGGTCTATGGCTTATTTCAGGATACATATGCCTGCCAGCGAAGACGATGCACGGCTGGCGCAGCGACGCCTGAAATTTGAAGAACTGTTTATCGCACAAATCCGTATATGCAGGTTAAAACTCAAAAGACATAAGCAATCGCATGGATTTGTATTCGGTGCAGTGGGCGATTCTTTTAATCAATTCTACAACAATCATCTTCCCTTTTCCTTAACAGGCGCACAAAAAAGGGTATTGAAAGAGATACGCACAGATACTGTACACGGAAGGCAGATGAACCGCCTCCTGCAGGGAGATGTAGGCAGCGGTAAAACAATGGTGGCCCTGCTCACCATGCTGCTGGCAAAAGATAACGGTTTCCAGGCCTGTCTCATGGCGCCCACTGAAATCCTGTCGCAGCAGCACTTCAAAGGCATTGCTGAATTGCTGGAACACATGGATGTAAAGGTAGCCCTGCTCACCGGTAGCATCAAAGGCAAAGCCCGGAAGCAGATCCTGGCCGGCGCCCTCGATGGCAGCATCGATATCCTTGTAGGTACGCACGCCCTTCTGGAGAAAGAAGTAGAATTTAAAAACCTGGGAATGGCCATCGTAGATGAACAACACCGCTTTGGGGTGGCACAACGGGCACGCCTATGGGAAAAAAACACGATCCCGCCGCATATCCTGGTTATGACGGCAACGCCTATACCAAGAACACTGGCTATGACCATCTACGGCGATCTCGATGTATCGGTGATCGATGAAATGCCCCCCGGACGTAAACCTATTACCACGGTTCACCGTACAGAATACCAGCGCCCGCAGGTAATGGATTTTATAAAGGAAGAAGTGAGAAAAGGAAGACAGGCTTACATAGTATACCCGCTGATCGAAGATTCCGAGAAGCTGGACTATGAAAACCTGATGAAAGGATATGAAGAAGTGAAAGCCTTTTTCCCCGAACCGCAATTCTATATCAGTATGGTGCATGGCCGCCAGCCGGCGGAACAGCGCCAAGCCAATATGCACCGCTTTGTTACCGGCGATACCAATATCATGGTAGCCACCACTGTTATTGAAGTTGGAGTGAACGTACCCAACGCTTCGGTAATGGTAATAGAAAGTACGGAACGTTTCGGCTTATCGCAGCTGCACCAGCTGCGCGGAAGGGTAGGACGCGGAGCGGAACAGTCGTTCTGCATACTTATGACAGGCAATAAATTAAGCCAGGATTCCCGTGAGCGGATCAACGTAATGGTGCAAACCAACGATGGCTTCATTATTTCGGAGAAAGACATGGAACTCAGGGGCCCCGGCGATATTGAAGGCACCCGCCAGAGCGGGGTGCTGGATTTTAAACTGGCAGATATCGTGGCAGACAAACCAATCCTGGATGCTGCCCGCGCCAGCGCTGAAAAGATCCTGGAAGAAGATACCGACCTGCTTTTGCCTGAGAATCAGGCATTAAAAGAATTTTTGGCGGCCCAGAGAAGTAAATCTATCTGGAGTAAAATTTCCTGATGGTTTTTACGTTTATTAACTGATGGATGAATAAAAAAAGTATAAAGCTGCTGAAGCTGAGATTCACCTTGTTTCCCATTTAGCCTATTGTACCTCAATTCAGAAGTTTTGTGCTATTCCCGACCGTAACAATTTGAGTGGCTTCTGCGTTTAATAGTATTATATTAGTTTTTAAGAATAAAATAAATCTGATCCCGTTGAAATTTACCTTCCCGACCGGCCTTATTGGATGGATGATTTGCTTTTTGTTCACCGGACGATCCGCCCAGGCGCAGCAGCAACGTGCGAACTTCACACCCCTGAATTTTATTGAGAACAAAGGCCAGTGGGATAGAGATATCATCTACCGGACAGAACTGGATGGCGCTGCTATCTTTCTCAAAAAAACAGGATTCACTTTCCTGATGATGAACCAGGAAGACCTGTGGAACCTCAACGAGCATGTTCACGGTCACTCTCACCGGGCAGATACCGTATTTGTTCCCAAAAGCAGCGTTAAACCGGTACAGCCCCAGCCAGGCAACGGCCAGTCGCCTCCGCGGCCGGGTAAAATCCCTGATGTGCGCGGGCATGCCTACAGTGTTACTTTCGTGAATGCCAATCCCAATGTACAGATAGCGCCTGAAAAAGAACAAGAAGCCAAAAGCAACTATTTCATTGGTAACGACCGTACTAAATGGGCCACCGGCGTAGGTTCCTTCCAGGGCATTAACTATAACTCGCTTTATCCCAATATAGATGCGCACGTTTACTCGGAAGGTTCCCAGTTGAAGTACGACCTGATTGTGCATCCCGGCGCCAATCCCGATAATATCCAGATGTTATACGAAGGCGCTACCGGCATGGAACTGAAAAAGGGACAGCTGTATGTGCATACTTCTGTGGGAGATGTAATTGAACAACTGCCTTTTGCATATCAGTATATCGATAATCAGCGTGTAACCGTTAAGGTGTCCTATAAATTGAGCGGTAATAAACTGGGTTTCAAAATATCCGGGGAATATAACCCGTCTTATCCTTTAGTGATAGATCCTATCTATGTATTCTCTACCGTATCCGGCTCCCGTACGGATAACTGGGGTTTTACCGCTACTTACGATGACGCCGGTAATTTGTACGGCGGTGGTATTGTGTTTAATCCGGGCTACCCGGTAACAACCGGGGCTGTGCAAAGCGTTTACGGCGGTGGGTTTTTCGATATCGCTATTTCCAAATTCAACCCCAACGGCACCCGGCTGGTATACGCCACTTACATGGGTGGCAACGGCCTGGAACAACCTCATAGCTTATTTGTAGATCAGCAGGGCAACCTGGTGATCTCGGGCAGAACCACTTCCAGCGACTATCCCAGTACTGCTGTAAAGGGAACCCGCGGAGGATGGGATATTGCCATTACCAAAATAAATGCAACGGGCAGCGCCATCATCGGTTCGCTGATCATTGCCGGCACCGAAGACGATGGTGTGAACATGCGGGTCGACCGCCAGTACGGCGACTGGGTACTGCTGCGGAACTACGGCGACGACGCCCGCAGCGAAGTGGTAGTGGATGATGCAGGTTATATCTATGTAGCCAGCTGCACCCGCTCCACTAATTTTCCTGTAACTGCCGGCGCCTTCCAGGGAACCAACAAAGGCTCACAGGATGCCGTGATCATGAAAATAAACCCGCTCTGCCAGGACCTGGTTTGGGCCAGTTACCTGGGCGGCTCCAAAGAAGATGCCGCTTATGTAATTGCATTGAATGGTCTCAATAGTCTTTATGTAGCCGGTGGTACTGCCAGCGATGACTTCCCGGTAACGGCAGGTAGTTTGTACCCCCAATACCGCGGCGGCGTATGCGATGGCTTCGTGGTACATATCTCCGGCGATGGAAGAACCATCACCCAGGGAACTTTCCTCGGATCAATCAATCCTGCTGCCGACCAGGTATATGGTATCCAACTGGATAAAAACGGGTTTGTGTATGTAATGGGCACCACGGAAGGAGCATGGCCTGATAAACAAGTCAGCGCTAACGGATACAATGAAGACGGACTGCAGTTTATTGCCAAATTACAGCCAAACCTTTCGGCATTTGTATATTCCACTACCTTCGGCCGCAAAAGAACACTGGTTTCTTCTCCCAATATTTCACCTACTGCTTTCCTGGTAGACCGCTGCGAAAACGTGTATGTGTCCGGATGGGGCGGAGGTATCAATGTTGGCGATCATTACCCCAATTCGGGAACTAGCGGCTTAACCACCACCAGCGATGGATTGCAGCGCAGTACCGACGGGATGGACTTTTACTTTTATGTGCTGCAGCGCGACGCGGTGAGATTTAGTCCTACCCAGGGCCCGCTGTACGCCAGCTACTTTGGCGGCAACGGTTTGTACGAACACGTTGATGGCGGTACCAGCCGCTTCGACCGTAACGGGATCATTTACCAGGGCATTTGCGCCTGGTGCAATGTAAGCCAAAGCGGTTTCAAACCACGGTACCCCACCACGCCGGGCGCCTATTCCAGTACGCCGCCGGCAAACTGTAACTTCGGCGCATTAAAGATTGCCTTTAATCTTGATGGGGTGAAAGCAGGCGCAAAAACGCTGGACCGTCGCACCAACTACTGCGTGCCGGAAACAATCACCTTTGTGGATACCACCCGCCTGCCGGGTAAATCATACCAGTGGCTCTTCCCGGACGATGGTACTGTGCTGAACCTGGGTCCTGAGGGAGATACAGTGCAGCATACCTTTAACAAGACCGGTACCTTCCGTGTAAGGATGGTGAAATATGATCCGTCGAGCTGCAACGGTTCAGATACCGCTTATGTAACCGTGAAACTGGGCAACAACAGGGCAGTTCTACAGTTTGAAGCCAAACGCCAGGATCCCTGCGACAGCCTGAAGTATCTGTTCACCAACGAATCCACACCGGCCGCCAATTTCAGGGATAGTTCATTTATCCTCGACTATGGCGATGGCACACCGCCATTCTATACCGGGATAGATACTTTCCCGCTGATCCATTATTATAAAAATGCAGGCATCTATAATGCTACCCTCACACTGGTGGATACCAACTTCTGTAACGCGCCGCAAACAATCACCTACACACTTCGTGTAGCCCAGAACGTAGTGGCTAAGTTTACAGATCCGGGAACCATTTGCGTAGGCACGGAATTACAGATGGATAATACTACCGAAGGCGGTGAAACATTTACCTGGACCTTTGAAGACGACGGTTCCGTTTCACACGATCCTTACCCGGTACATAAATTCAATAAGGCCGGCCGCTGGAAAATTACCCTTGAGGTGGATGATCCGAATACCTGCAATAAAAGGGATGCCATTACACTGGAAGTAAATGTGGCGGCGCCACCCACAGCAGACTTTGACTTTTCGCCTACCAAGGCAATTGAAAATACGCCGATACAGTTCCTGAACGGTTCTTCCGCAAATGCTATACATTACCTGTGGAATTTCGGAGATGGGGATACTTCTTCCCTCGCCAATCCTACACATCAATACCTGAGAACAGGTACGTATAATGTGTGCCTCACTGTTACTAACGCGGAAGGATGTACGGATACAAAATGCCAGGAAGTAAGCGCTATTGTGGTACCGTTGTTTGATGTACCGAATGCATTTGCGCCAACCGGTAAGAACAATGTGTTTTATGTAAAAGCATTTGGAGCTACCAAATTCAATCTTAAAATATTTAACCGTTGGGGACAATTGGTTTTTGAAAGTTCAGATCCCCTGATCGGCTGGGACGGCCGGTTTAAGGGAAATCTACAACCCATGGATGCTTATGCATATATCGTAAACCTGGAGTTTACGGATGGCACTAAAGGCAGCAGATCAGGAAGTGTAACCTTGTTAAGATGATGAGCCATGAATCAGATCGTTAAATTATCAACATGTCTGGCAATTTTATTAATTGTTTCAATGAGTGGAGCGTATGCGCAGGACCTCCATTTTTCACAATTCTTTAATTCGCCATTGACAACTAACCCTGCCAATACCGGGTTTATCCCGGACGGCAACTACCGTATTGGCATTAATTACCGCGATCAGTGGACCAGCGTTCCCATTCCATACAAAACAATGTCGGCATATGGTGATTTCCAGTTATTCCGCGACCAGCTGGAATATGGCTGGGTAGGTATTGGCGGGGTATTGCTCCGCGATGTGGCTGGCGCCGGGAACCTGACTTCTACCAAAGGATATGCTTCTATCGCTTATCACCAGCTACTGGGGTTCAGCAGCTTATTGTCTGCCGGCTTTAACGTGGGCTCCGCCGGTAAACGGGTGGATATCACCAAGCTCACTTTTGCTGATCAGTGGAATGGTAAATTCTTTGATTCGCAGATCCCTACCGGTGAACCTATCACCCAAAGCAGCGTCAGTTATTTCGACCTGCAGGCAGGACTGAATTATGCTTATTTCCCAACGGATAATATTTATGTAAATGCAGGCTTCTCTGTACAACATATCAACACACCCAGGGAAACCTTTTTCGACGGCAACAATGTGGTGCCCCGGCGTTATATCGGGTTCTTAAACGCCAGTTTGAAGATGAGTGATAAAGTGATCCTGAACCCCGCCGCCTATTACGCTACGCAGGCCGGTGCACGGGAGCTGATGCTGGGAGCTAATGCCGCCTATAACCTTTCCGGCGACGGCGTGCAGCAGCTCTACGGCGGTATTTACTACCGTGCCAACGATGCGGCTATTTTCCTGGTAGGCTACCAGATCAACTCCATAAAGCTGATGTTTAACTACGATATCACTACTTCCAGCCTGTCTGCCGCCAACAACCGGCGCGGCGCTTATGAAATAGGTATTGTTTATACGGGGCTTTACAGCAACCGTACTTTTAACAACGCCAGGAGATCTACGATCTGTCCTTCTTTTTAAAGGCCGGGATATTACCAGAACCGGCATTATGATTATTTTTGTTCCATGACAACGTTTAATAAAGTAACTGCCGCTCATGTAGCGGCATTACGCGAAATAGCAGGCGACCAATACGTACTGGCCGACGAGGAAAGTATGAGCCGTTATGCACAGGATGAAACCGAGGATCTGCATTACCTCCCGGAAGTAGTGGTAAAACCGGATACCACGGAACAGGTAAGCCGGATCATGAAATTGTGCAGTGAAGCCCTGTTACCCGTAACGCCCCGTGGCGGCGGTACCGGCCTTAGCGGGGGAGCGCTGGCGCAGTTCGGAGGCGTGCTCATTTCAATGGAACGGTTTAACCGGATCACCCTGATCGATGAAAGAAATCTGCAGGTGATCACAGAACCAGGCGTGATCACGGAAGAGTTACAGAATGCCGTAAAAGAAAAAGGATTGTTTTACCCGCCAGATCCGAGCAGTCGCGGTACCTGCTTTATTGGCGGCAATATTGCAGAGAACTCCGGTGGCCCTAAAGCCGTAAAGTACGGTGTGGTAAAGGACTATGTGCTGAACCTGGAAATGGTGCTGCCTGGCGGTGAAGTGATCTGGACCGGCGCCAATGTACTGAAAAATGCCACCGGTTATAATCTTACACAATTGGTAGTGGGCAGTGAAGGCACGCTGGGCATCGTTACCAAAATTGTATTACGCCTAATTCCGTTACCCAAAACAGACCTGTTGATGCTGGTGCCTTTCCGCTCTGCCGAAAGCGCCTGTGCAGCGGTGAGCGCTATTTTCCGCGCGGGTTACACGCCTTCTGCCATGGAGTTTATGGAACGCGACGCCCTTGAATGGGTTACGCAATATGTGCAAAGCAGCGCAGTAAAAATTGAAGACGATATACAGGCGCATCTGCTCATTGAAGTGGATGGCAACTACCCTGAAGTGCTGATGCAGGAAATGGAAGGTATTGCCGGTGTAGTGGAAGGTTTTGATATCGGGGAGATATTGTTTGCCGAAGATTCCCAGCAGAAAGAAGAACTTTGGAAGCTGCGCCGCCGGGTGGCGGAAGCGGTAAAGGCAAATTCCGTTTACAAGGAAGAAGATACCGTTGTACCCCGTGCGGAACTGCCTGTATTATTGAAAGGAGTGAAAGAGATCGGGAAAAGATATGGATTCCATTCAGTATGCTATGGCCACGCCGGCGATGGCAACCTGCATGTGAATATTATCCGGGGCTCGCTTACGGAAGAACAATGGAATGGTACCCTCACGGAAGGTATACGGGAAATTTTTCAGCTGGTGAAAACATTGGGTGGTACCATCTCCGGTGAGCATGGTATTGGCCTGGTGCAGAAGAACTATATGGATATTATTTTTGACCAGACCTCCATGCAGCTTATGAAGCAAATAAAACAGATCTT
>NZ_DATMTE010000125.1:0-5425 GCF_035564935.1 Chitinophaga sp.
CCTGGTTCCGCCTGTTATGCCTCTTGCTGGCGGTTTCACTGGTTTACCTTTATTACCGCCTTCGTATTGCCGGTATTAAAAAAGAAGCCAAACAACGCGAAGCTATACAGCAACAAATTGCCCAGCTGGAAATGAAAGCGCTGCGCGCGCAAATGAATCCGCACTTTATCTTCAATGCGTTGAACTCTATCCAAACCTTCATGATGAAAAGCGAAACGGAACAGGCCCTGGCTTACCTGAGCCGCTTTGCAAAACTGATCCGTAATGTGCTCGATAATTCACAACTCAATAATACTACGGTAGCGCAGGAAATAGGTGTACTGGAAAACTACATGGAACTGGAAAAGCTCCGCTTCACCGATGAATTTGAATACGAGATCATTGTAGATCCTTCCCTCGATGCCAATATGGTGGATGTGCCTACCATGGTAATTCAACCCTTCGTGGAAAACGCCATTTGGCACGGGTTACTACACGATAAAGGAAAAGGGAAAGTAACCATTACGTTTAAAAAAGTAGAGGAACGCATCCTGTGCACCATTGAAGATAACGGCATTGGCCGCGAAAAATCAGCCGCTATAAAGAAAGTGAATAAACCCCGTCACCAATCCCGCGGACTGCAAATTACCCGCGACCGTCTCTCACTGTACAACAGCCGTTTTAATGTAGATGCCAGCTTCGATATTGAAGACCTGGTAGATGAAGAAGGAAAGGCGTTGGGAACAAGGGTGAACTTATGGTTCCCGTTTGTGGAAGAATAGCAAATGGAAAGACCGGCGCCGGCCTTTCCATTTGCCGGGATATTTTTATGCAAGACCAACTTCATAATGACGGTCCGGGATCTCAATATCCAGGAAGCCTTTTTTAAACAGCCATGCCTTAAAGATCTGCTGCACATCATACTCACCGTGTACCAGGAACAATTTCTTCACCTCTTTCGGGTGCTGGCAGGCCAGCCACTGGCTCAGGTCTTCATAGTCGCCATGCGCACTCATGGAACGGATCACACCCACTTCTGCATTTACATGGAAACGGGTACCGTAAATAGATACCTCTTTGGCGCCACGCATCAGCTTACCACCCAGCGACTGCGGCTCGCAATAACCAACAATAAGAATGGTGTTACGGGCATTGTCAATGTTATTCGCAATATGATGTTTCACGCGCCCTGCTTCGGCCATACCTGATGCAGAAATGATCACACAAGGTTCCTTGCGGAAGTTCAGCGCTTTGGATTCATCTACTGTTTTGATATATCGTAATCCCGGGAAATCAAACGGGTCATCATCTCTTTTCAACACATTAGCTACCTCCCTGTTAAATACTTCAGGATGCGCTTTGGTAACTGCTGTAGCTTCTGTAGAAAGCGGGCTGTCTACAAAAATATCTACTTTGGGCAGTTTCCCCGCCAGCTGAGCATTGTTCAGCGCATACAGTAACTCCTGTGTACGACCTACGCTGAAGGCCGGAATGATCAGTTTCCCTTTTTTCTCTACACAGGTTTCCCGGATATGCCGCAGCAGTTCATCATCGGCAGGAGCGGCATCCGCATGGAGGGTACTGCCATAGGTGGATTCTATCAGGATATAATCCGCCTGCGGGAATACCTGCGGCGATTTCAGGATGGCATCGTTATAACGGCCAATATCACCGCTGAAAGAGATCTGTTCTGTTTTACCGTTCTCGGTAATGCGCAGGTGTACGGACGCTGCGCCTACAATATGCCCCGCATCGGTAAACATCAGTTGTATGTCCGGATCAATGTTCGTCCAGGTATTATAGCCCATTGGCTTCAAACGGTCAATAGACAGTTTGGCGTCATCTACTGTGTATAGCGGCTCTATAAAGGGAAGCCCCTCTTTAGCCATTTTTTTATTGGTGAATTTCGCGTCATCGCGCTGTATTTCGGCGGAGTCAAGTAGCAGTATTTCCGCCAGGTCGCGGGTAGCAGGCGTGCAAAAAATACTGCCCCTGTAGCCCAGTTTCACGAGTCGTGGTATAAGACCGGAATGGTCAATATGTGCATGGGATAACACCATATAGGTTACTTCCTGCGGGTCAAATCCAAACTCCCTGTTGAGGGAATCCGTTTCATGGCCCATGCCCTGGAACATACCACAATCCAATAAAATCTTTTTGCCATTCTTAAGTGTGATCAGGTGTTTTGATCCTGTAACAGTGCGCGCAGCGCCATGAAATGCAATTTTCATATCTGAAATTTAGGGCGAACACAGTTCACCATTTTACGATTTACATTTAAACGACCAGGTGATGGCGAAAGAGGCAATTAATATGCCGTCTTTATCCCTGCCCTCACTGTGAAGGGTAACTGTTTCCGCGGAATTGTTATTGAGCGCCCGTTCTATGGCAGCTCTCAATAGCGGCAGTTCCGCACAGGTGAAGAGGGTAATACCGGTAGCTTTCTTTACAAAAGAAGATTCCATCCCTGTAACGAGCATGGATACACGACGCGGCGCACTGCGCACATACATTATGGCCGGTAAACCGGTACTTAACTCCGCAGCCATAGCCAGGCAGGCAAAGTAGGTGGAACGGAAAGGATTTTGCGACAACCAGCGGAAGGGGACAGTGGTAACACAGGTATTGGTTTCCAGCGATTTTAACCGCACCCCCGAAAGCCACGCTGCAGGGAGCTTCCAGAACAGGTAGGCCGAAAACTTAAACGGATGCTGTGCAAACTTTTGAAAAGATTGCACAGCATCCGTATTGAAAGTGGTAATGCCGTTATCCATAACGCGTTTATTCGTTGATATACTGCGAGGGCTGCAATGCAGCGGGTGACCATTGTTTCAGGAACTCCTGCACTTTTTTCTTATCATATGAATCGGCTGATTCCAGCAAAGCGGAGTTCTGCGTATGCAGCCGGTTGCCTTTGGCATCCAGTATCACCAGCACCGGGAACCCAAAACGTTGTGGATATCCCAGCTCTTTCAGAATAGGCAGGTTCTTGTTCTCCGTGCTGTAGTTAAGATGATATACTACGTAGTTATTGTTCAGCGTTGCTTTCAGCGCTGCGTCATCATCTACAAACTTATACAGTTTCAGGCACCAGTGACACCAGTTACCGCCGATCTGTAGCAATACATGCTTATTTTCTTTGGCTGCCTTTTGCTCTGCGGCGGCTATATCTGCCTTCGCATCGGCGGAAGGATTGTAGATATGTTCCTGGCCATGTGTTTGCGCCTGCGTGGCAGGAATCGCGAAAGCTGTACTCAATAATAACGTCCAAACAAACTTTTTCATAAAATGATAATTAATCAGGATGTCCAAATTACATTATATTTTGGACATACGCCTGGATGGCCAGCTGGGCTTTACCTGGGTCTTGCAACTGTAAATGCACAATATCTTTCAGCTGCTGCCGGAGTACCGGGTCGTATACCGGTACACATACCTCTATCCTGCGGTGCAGGTTACGGTTCATCCAGTCGGCTGAACCCATGTATACTTCTTCTTCGTTATTATTATGGAAGATGAATACCCGCGCATGTTCCAGGTACCGGTCTACGATACGGGTAATGCGGATGTTCTTACTTTCAGGGATATCTGCCACCAGGCAGTTGATGCTTCGAACAACCAGGTCTATCTGTACACCTGCCTGGCTGGCTTCATACAGCTTGCCGATCATTCCCCTTTCCTGCAGGTTATTTATTTTGATGATGATCCTGCCCGGCTTTCCCGCTTTTACGTTCACGATCTCCCGGTTGATCAACCCGGTAAAACGCTCCGTCATATTAAACTGTGCTACCAGCAAATGTTGGAACTGCAAAAACTGGTAGCCAACCGGTTGTTCCCTGCTTTGCAGGTAAAGGAACAGCAGTTCCATCTCCCGGGTAATATCTTTATGACCGGTAAACAATACATGATCAGTATAAAAACGTGCAGTGCTTTCGTTGAAATTACCCGTGGCAATGAGGCCGCAATAATCCCATTGGTAGCCCCGGTTACGCTTTACCAGCGCAGTTTTGGCATGCACTTTCATACCGGGTATACTATAAATGAGCTTTACGCCGGCATCCTTCATTTTCTTTGCCCAGCGGATATTATTAGCTTCATCAAAACGTGCTTTCAGCTCTACAAATACCGTCACTTTTTTCCCGTTCTTCGCGGCGCTGATCAGCGCCTGCGCTATTTGTGAGCCGGAAGCGATGCGGTACAGCGTTACATAGATCTCGGCTACATCAGGATCGGCAGCTGCCTCGCTGAAAAAGCGGAGGATATAATCATAACGCTGGTAGGGGAGATGTACCAGCAAGTCCTGCTGCAACACCAGGTCCAGCAACCGGTCGGTAGCCGCAATGGTTTTGTTTTCCGCCGGGATAACCCTGGGATAATCCACCTGCTGTAATCCCGCCGGCGCCGGCAGGTTAGCCAGGTCTTTCAGGTTGTGGTAACGGCCGCCCATTACCTGTTCATCTTCCTGTACATCAAACTGGATAGCCAGGAAATGCAGCAGCGACCGGGGAATGGTGGCGTCGTAAAGAAAACGGGTAGGCACACCCAGTTCGCGTTTGCGGATCAGCGTTTCCACTTCTTCCAGGATATCGCCTTTCATTTCGTCCATATCCATTTCCGCATTACGGGTAAGCTTCACGCTATGGCAGCTTTCCACGGTATAGCCGGGGAACAGGTAGGGGAGATGGGCGCGTATAATATCGTCGAGGAAAGCAATGTAATGAATGCCTTCCAGCGATGGCAGCTGTTGAAAACGGGGCAGTGCCGCGGGAATATTTACTATTACATATTCCTGTATGGCGGTATTATGTGCCGGCACCAACGTTACTGCAAGGTATAACTGGTTGTTTTCAAGAAACAGTTTTTCCTGTTTCCCGTTAAGCCATACCGGTTGCAGGTAGGCCAGTATGGTAGTAAGGAAATAGTTTTTGGTAAAGGGGAGATGGGCGGCTTGCAGGGGCTGGTTATAATACAATTGCACGCCCCTGGCCTGCAGATCCGGTAATACGCTACCGGTAAAGATCTGCCCGTATTCCTGCTGCTGCCGGTTTATTTCCTGTAACACCTGCTGCAGGGTATCACTGCTGATGGATTCATTTTCGCCGGCATCCGGATCATTCTCCAGCACTTTGTTGATAGTAAGGATGGCCGGCATTCTCACCCTGAAAAATTCATCCAGGTTGGAAGAAAAAATAGAAAGGAATTTAATCCTTTCGTATAGCGGTACCTGTTTGTTTGCAGCCATCAACAACACCCGGTAATTAAACGATAACCAGCTCAGATCGCGGTTATATAAAGGAACACCCATGAATCATTAAGCTTTTACCGGGAAGAAAATGGCCGCGATCAGGAATGCGAATACAGAAATGATCAGGCCAAACATAAAAATATTATAGGAAATACGCAGCAGTTTATATTTATGACCCAGCACTACGCCGAGGTAATAAAT
>NZ_DATMTE010000126.1:0-7058 GCF_035564935.1 Chitinophaga sp.
CCCATATATTGTTGAAACGTGGCTCAAAGGCTGGTCTTTATCCCGCGGCTTACCACTGCCCGTCAAAAGCGGCAGTGGATTCAGCGTCGACGTAGGATGGCCCGAACAAAAGACCCGATATGTTTTTCCTCATTTCACAGATGAATTTACTAACCTGGCAAATACCATTACAGCGCCCTGGGTATTCCTTAAAGTATGCGCCCCTCCTGAGATGATCAAAAATGCGCTGCCCTCCCGGTGGATAATACAACCGCCTGCCTTTATGATGACTTGTTTTAAACCTATGTCATCACCCAAAACCGGCTTAAGTAATGAGTATAGATTAGAAGTGGAAAACGGGGTTCCTGTTTCCATAGCAAAAGTGCTTACAACAAATGGAGATATAGCAGCTATGGGGCGTTTGGTTTTTGTTGATGATCTTGTTATTTATGACCGTATAGAAACGGATGCACAGCATCGCCGCAAAGGGCTGGCAACAATTATCCTGAAAACACTTGAAAACATGGCAACAGACAGGGGGAAAACAAACGGAATACTAGTAGCAACAATAGCGGGCAAAGCTTTGTATGACACACTCGGATGGACATTATATGCTCCGTATACCTCCGTGGTGATTCCATAGCCGCGGGATTGCCTCTTCTATTCGTCCGGCGCATCCCCCTGTCACGCGGAAGTATTCGGGCGCAGGCAGCACATCATAGTGCCAGTGGATGGCAGAATCAGCATCTGGCAGCCGGTTCAGCAGGTCCGTTTAAATTGTAAATTTAAACAGTAAGTTATATAAATTTTGAAATCCTGTGCCGTGGTGTATTTATGCGTCCTCATCTTCAATCCATCATCTTTTCCAAATAAAAAGTTGATGGATTTACTATCACCCGCCGGCGCTTACGCCCTTAGCGGCTTCGTAAGTTTTTTCTTTAGCAGATGTCCCTTCCACATCCAAAGGCCGCTTAATATAACTACCGGCAGAAATACCCAACGCACGGCATTTGCGGCAGGCGGATTGGCCGCTACCGGCCCGTATATATATCCCAGTATGGGGATGCTGAGTATAATATGTAACCAGCGGATTATTTTACGTTCTGTAGCTGCTTTCATAAAAAAGTTTGTTACACAAAACTAGCGCGCAGTTCCTTCACCATTTCCGGCAAGTAGACATGCAGGGGAAATGTGCCGACAAAACCTAATTATGATGGAAATGCAAATGCTTTAACCAATCTGTCATTAACGCTACATAGCCGGGAGCAAAAATCTCTTTGGGGTTATCTTTATACTTTTCCCTTCTTTCTATGGTTTCTGCCCGTTTCCCGGTCTTGTTAAATGTAAGTGTATGATCCGCATCAGGAATGATCCTTATTAATGCATGGGAATTGCCGATACGCTTCATTGCTTTTCTGTATGTTGCGGCTCCTTTCTGAGGAGGTACTACGAGGTCATTTTTCCCCCAGATGGCCAATACAGGGCAGTTAAGGCTATCCAGTTCGGGGGGATTGTCTTTCTTAAAAACAATACTTAAATAAGCATACACTATTTCATCTCCTCCAATAACATTATCTGTCCATTTAGCGCCTTCGTTCTCCTTTTGCAATGCCACAAAATGTTCATAGGGCTCACCTGCACTTATCATTTTTTTAAGTTTCCTGTTATAGGAAACCGCTTTGTGTATATCAGACTGGGAAAATCCGTCTGCCTTCATTTCCGATTGTACCCTGTATAATTCCTGCTCGAAAGCCGTAGTTACCGGTGAAGAAACAGTTATTACAAAAGCGGGCTTCATCTTTTCACTTACCAGTGGAATAACCCAACCCGCCTGGCTGATCCCCCAAAATCCTACTGCTGAACTATCGGTTACATCGAGCGTTTTGAGTTTGTTTACAGCGCTTATTACCTCGCTGGCCCTGTCTTCTACAGACAATTCATACCATTTCCCCCCGGATCCCTCAACACCCGGCCTGTTCCAGGAGTAACAGGCAAAGCCGGCCCGGGTAAATTCTTCAAATAAATACCTGTAGTTATCTGATGAACTATAATCTTCGGGACCTGAACCATGCACAAAAACAACAACCGGTAATTTACCTTCATAGGCTACAGGGGTGATCAATTTTCCGGTAATTTCGTTCCCGTTGCTGGAGAAATTGAGATTACGCTCGTTATAGCTTAGTGTTTTGTTTTGCGCGCCAAGTGGCTGTAAAACCATGCAAAGCAGCGCCGTTGTTAATAGCAGGGAACGCATTTTTCTAAAGGGCATTATATTTTATTTAAGAATTATAAAAGAGATGCCTACATTTCTGCATCTGCTTCATCTTCATCATCAGAATAAACTTCTTCCATTACTTTATTTACTTCAGCTATATCTTCCTGTTCGGTATAACCTTCTTTATTAAATTCCTGTTTAATCTTCTTTACAAGATCTTTCTTTTTTTCTCCTTCAACAGACTGTTGAATCATCCTTACTATCCTGGCATAAAAAAGGTCATTCATTAATTTCAGATCCGGCGGGGCGCCAAATACCAGTTTCCTGAGAGAGCCGGTTAACACGCCAAAAAAGTTGCGGGAAGCTAACTTTTTTTTCTGCTCTTTCCTTTTTCTTTTAAAGATGGTCTTTGACCCTTTATCTATAGCTGTTATAAACTTGCTTTTATTTGCATGCAGGATGAAAGCGCGGGAACGTTTCCGCTGATCGCGGGTGTAGTTACCGCTTTCAGGGTGGGCGCCAATCCTTGCAGGATTTCTTTTCGCTTCCGGGTCGTAAAATGGCTGCTGCTGTTGAAAGCTGTGCTGTTCCAAGGTGCTGCTGGCCGATATATTGCTAACAGAAAAAGGTACAGCAGGTGTATAGGTGGTTCTTGACGGGTCAAATGGCGAAAAGTGCGTTTGACTTAACTGGGGAGAGGGTACCAAACCCACCGGAACTACCTGTGGCAATTGTACCGGGGGCTTCTTCGCTCCTTTTTTTGCAGGAATCACCGGGGGCAATACGCCCGAAACAAATTTCCGCTCAAAGTTCCAGGTGGTAGGAAAACGCCTGGGGATATCCATTTTGTGACCGCTTTTCACCAACAGGTCATGTTTTACGTGGTCCAATACTTTTAGCGCTCCCCGTTCTACCAGCACGGAAACCGGGACTGTAATCGTATCCGGAGAGTAGGTCAGATCCACTTTGATGCCAACAGTAGCGCCCCTTTTCAAATCTTCGCCGGCCTTTGATTCAAGGAACTGCCGGTAGGCCTGTTCATTTTGCTCTGCATTCTGAGGAGCCAGGTTACCAGCCGCGTAAGCCTGTTTTTTTTGGCCGCTATCAAAAAACTCATCTGCAATAAGATGGCCTACATCCTGTGTTTTTTTTGCGGTATCATGCGTTGTAGCCAACCGTTCCCATTTTCCTAACGTACCTACATCATCAAAATCCCCTGTACTCGTGCCCCTTCCCGGATTCTGACTATGTTCAATTTCCGCTTCCGCAGTTTGCGCCCTGTCCAGTTGCAGGGACCCTTTACGAAGATCGGCTTCAAATTTATCCGGCAAGGCATAAATTCCCTTTACTGCCGGGTCAAGTAATACCTGCCGGATGGTGTCCTTTCCACCCCCTCCCAGGTTAAGATTATTTACCACCCGCTGCACTACGCCGCTCCCCCTGGTAATAGACGGAACATTTACTGCCGGAAGCCGGATGGCTTTCTCTCCGGTGTTTTCAGCATTGGCTTTTGACCGATGAGGCTGGTCCGTTAAAAACTTAGCCCGGTTTTCCATAGGAATATGCTTTCACTAAAAATACGAAGAAATCCCTTTTTTCTTAACCATTAATCTGAAGGCTTCTTTACGGAGAACCTGTAATAAATTTAACAAAGAAAGCAAACGCCTCCCCTACAGAAGGCATCCGCTTTCTTGCGCTCAGAAAAAAATTAATCTGCCCGCCTAAATATTATGCCCTTTGGGAAGGATCATCAGTTTCGGGATGTTCACATGTTCCGGCTGCGACATAATAAACTTCACTACCTCCACAATATCCGTGGTGGACAGCGGATGGCTGATATTCATACTTTCCTTCGGATGTACTTTCCAGTTTTTATGCAGCTCCGTCATTACCAGTCCGGGTTCAATACAGCTGATCTTTATCCGTGAATCGGTTAACTCCATCCTTAACGCTTCCGACAACGCTTCCATGGCGAATTTTGTTGCCGCATAGGCGCCGGCGGTCGCCCTCACTTTTGTACCCAGCACGCTCGACAGGTTAACGATATGCCCAAACCCCTGTTCCCTGAATTTCTTCAGCATCACATAAGTGAGACGGAATGTTGACTCTATGTTCAAACGCAGCATAGATGTCATCCTGTCAATATCCATTTCTTCTATGGTACCTACCTCAATACTGCCGGCACAATTGAACAGGTAATCGCACCGCCCGTATTTATTCCAGATATGCGATACCACTGAATCCTGGAATTGTGGTGAGTTAAGATCACCGGGAAGCACGGCCACATTGGGAGATATTAATTCATCAAGACGATCGTTTCTGCGGGCAGTTACAATCAGCTGGTTATTATCTTCCTGTTTCAGTGCAGCTGCTATAGCGTATCCGATACCACTGCTCGCGCCGGTAATAAGGCATACCCGTTTATTTGTGTTCATCAGGGAATACTTGAATATTTGAAAAAGGGAAAATAGAAAATTTTTGAGAAGAAAACTACATATCCGGAGATTTCGACTATAGCCTGATGTTTATAGGCAAATACTTCATTTGTGCAGATGGATTTTTACATAAGAAAATAGTACCTTAACCGTACATTTTAATGTTATTGTTATGCCCTTTCTCCGCTCCTTATCCATAAACGCTTCCCAATCGCACCCGTTTCCGTTTAACGTGCCGGCTGTAAGGCATGGGAAGAATATAGCCATAGACAGCAGGATCACGATCTTTACCGGCGACAACGGTACCGGGAAATCCACTTTGCTGGAAAGCATTGCCATGCGCATGAATACACCGCTGATAGGTGATCATATTGGCAAAAGGGACGATTTTAATGCGGCCAGGTCATTGCAGCCCTACCTGCAGTTGGAACAGGTAAGGAAACCGCTCAACGGATTCTTTTTCCGCGCGGAAGATTTCGGCGACTATATCTATAAATTAAAACAGCAAAAGAACAATAACAACGCTTTTTTGGACGATATGCGGGGAGAAGTGGCAGATAGCGCACTTGATAAAATGTCTGAAAGTATGCACAGCCTGATGCACATGATGCGGAATGATTACGGGGAAAACCTGCTGGCGCTTTCTCACGGGGAAGCCTATCTGAAGATCATACAAACAAAAATAAATGACAACGGTATCTACCTGCTGGATGAACCGGAAGCCGCATTATCGCCCCTGAAACAGCTATCCCTGATATCCTTTATACTGGAGGCCCTGAAAAGCAAAAACTCCCAGTTTATCGTGGCCACACATTCGCCCATCATCATGGGCGTACCGGGAGCTCTGCTCTATGAAATAAGTGAAGATGAAATCAGGCAAACTGCCTACGAAGACACAGAGCATTACCGCATTACTCATACATTTCTCAATAACCCGGCCTCTTATCTGCGGCACCTGTAAAAGGAGGCTGCTTTATAAATCATAAAGCAACCTCCCTCTCAACCTAACAAATCTGCGGAGCGGCTATATTACTGCCATCCGCCCCCCAGTGCCTCATAAATATTCACCAGCGCGCACATTCTTTGCTTCTGTGTTTCCACCAGCTCAAATTTTGCTTCCAGTGCATCGTGCTGTGTCATTAATACTTCCATATAATCTGCCTGGGCAGATTTAAAAAGTTTATCCGAAATATTCACAGATTGCGACAGGGCGTCTACCTGCTTCGATTGCAGATCGTAGCTCTTCTCCAGGTTGTTTATTTTCGACAACTGGCTGGCTACTTCCGTGTAAGCATGTAAAACAGTTCTTTCGTAGTTAAAAACAGCCTGCATTTGCCGGGCATTGGCATTGTAATAAGTTGCCTTAATTGCATTTTTATTGATCAAAGGCGCTGCCAGGTCGCCTGCTAAAGAATAGAGCAGCGATGCAGGCGTTTTAACCAGGTAAGACGGATTAAACGCCTGGTATCCGATACCGGCGGAAATGCCCAGGGAAGGATAAAACCGGGCTTTCGCCACGCTTACATCCAGCTTTGCGGCCGCAAGTTCCTGTTCCGCACGCCTGATGTCCGGGCGGTTGGTTAACAGCTGGGATGGAATACCCGTTTTCACAACTGCCGGGATCATACTTCCCGAAAGCTGATCCCTCCGTCCGATGGGTTGCGGATACCTGCCCAACAGGAAATTAATATTGTTTTCTGTTTCCGTGATCTTCTGCTGAATACTATATTGAAGACTCTGCGTTTTGAGTACCTGTGCCTCAAACCTGCGTACCGCCAGCTCCGTAACCCTGGTGGCTTCCTTCTGCAGTTTTACAATCCTCAGGGCGCTTTGCTGTATATCGATATTCTTCTTCACAATATCCAGCTGGTTATCCAACGCCAGCAATTCGTAATAGGAGTTGGCGATTTCCGCTACCAGGTTGGTCAATACAAAATTCTTTCCTTCAACCGTAGAAAGATATCTTGACACTGCTGCCTTTTTTGCATTGTGCAACTTATGCCATATATCTGCCTCCCAGGTGGCCTGCACAGCCACCATATAATCCGGCAAAGGATCGGGCATTTCTTTTCCCGGTTTGATGTCGGTACTCTCTTCCATGGCTCCTATATTGGTATACCTGGCCACCTTATCCAGCCCGGCTCCCACCTTTGCCTGCACAAACGGAAGGTATTCCCCTTTCCTGGCTCTTACCTCATTTTTTGCAATTTCAATTTCCTGCAGGGTGATATTTAACTCCTGGTTATTTTTCAATGCAGTATCGATCAGGGCATTCAGGTAGGGATCTGTAAAAAAATCCCGCCAAACTACTTTCGCCGTGTTAACCGTATCCGCTGAGCTATTACTATAACTTGCCGGCAGTGCTGTATTTTCCGATCTTCCGGTTAAAGCAGGAATCTTACATGCTTCATAAGTAAATAACAGCACTA
>NZ_DATMTE010000127.1:0-3204 GCF_035564935.1 Chitinophaga sp.
TTTTGAACCGGTCTATATTCTTATCTCTGAAAAGATCCTTCTGATCTTCCGGTTCAACTCCCGGAACCGGTTTCCCAACCGCCATTTCCCGGATATCTTCTGCCGATCTCAGCTCCATTACCTGGTTTTCAAGAAACACGCCTGTAAGCTTTGAATGTGTAAGATTGCAGAGATAACAGGCAAATTCAAGACTCGTTCCATTGAAGCTGACGGCATCTGTAATGAACAATATCTTTTTCATAATATCTTTTTCAACGTTTTAAAACCCGGCCAGTATCACTGGCCGGGTAGGGCAGCTCAGCATCTATTTAACAGCTATATGGATGCTCTTACCATTCTTCTTTGCTTCTTCATTTTTAGGAAGCTTTAGCTTTAATACGCCGTCCTCGTACTGAGCTTCAATTTTCTCCTTATTGATGCTCTCAGGAAGCGTAAAACTGCGGGAAAAACTACTATAGTTATATTCCTGCCTGCTGTACTTTTCATTCTTTTCTTCCTTTTTATCTTCTGTTTCTGCGCTGATAGTAAGCAAATGACCCTCCAGGTCAATCTTAAAATCGTCTTTCTTCATACCCGGGGCAGCTACGGATAATTTGTAGCTATCCTTGTCTTCACTCACATTTACCGCGGGAACAGTGAGTTCCGCTAAAAATCGTCCTCCATTGAAATCATTGGTCCATTCCCGCCATGGTTTGAAGAAATCGTCAAATAAGGATGGAAAAAGTGGGTTGCGTTTGGTTAATGCTTGAGATGACATAAATTACCTCCTTGTTTTTTTGGTTAATAATTTTATGCTAAAATATTACCTGCAGGAACAGCAGAAAATGATCAATCTCAATAAGGATCCTGATTATGATCATGTATGCCCGGGCTGTGTCCATAATCATCTTACAGGCTGACCATTATCATAGTTGCCAGGGTTACCAGGAACTATCTTTAAGAAAAAAAATAAAAATGGAAAAGATCTTATTGGTAGTATGTGGCACTTCTCCTACCCTTAACGCCATTAATTTTGCGTGTTATTTGTCAGGCATCACCCGGTCAAGGCTTACCGGCTTCTTCTTCGAAAAAAACACTTATGCTGATACCCCGAAATTAAAAAAAGCTTACGGCGTCCCGTATGTAGAAACTATTACATCGCGCGACCTGCCTGAATACGATAAGAAAGTGCAAAAGACAGCGGACTATATCAGGTTATTTGAGAATACCTGCGACGAAAAAGGAATACCCGCCTCTGCAAAATGCATCAATGGTCCCATATTAGAGCATATCATAGAAGAAAGCCGGTTTGCCGACCTGATTATCGCAGATGCCACCGTTTCCGATATCTCAAAAACCCAGGAAGCCCCCTCTCCTTTTCTCCAGGAATTGCTCAGCTCTGCGCAATGCCCGGTGATTATTGCACCCTCTTCCTTTACACCTATTGAAGAAATCGTATTCTGTTATGATGGAAGTCCGTCATCCATATTTGCTATGAAGCAGTTAACCTATATCTTACCTGAACTTGGAGAAACAAGGGCCACGGTAGTGCAGATCAAAGATGAGGAAATAAAAGGTGAAGAAAGGAAAAGGGTATCTAACTGGCTCAGCAAACATTTTGAATATGCAGATATCACCACCATAAAAGGCAGTTCAGAAAAAGAGCTGGCCGACTACCTTCTTAAAAAACAACACGCATTGGTAGTAATGGGCGCCTACGGAAGAAATATAGTATCAAGACTGCTCAGGCAAAGCCATGCGGATCTTCTCATCAAAACGCTTGCATATCCTGTATTCATCACGCATTATTAAAATCATTAAAAACAAAATTTATGCAACATATACTTCCATCTCCGCCAATACAACGTGCGATCGCCCAGGCAGAAAATATACTCGCCTGGGCAGTTGCGCTGTTGCTTCCTATTGCAGGATATTCTCTGCTTATCAGGTTAATGGTAAAATTTATGGAATTTCTTTATGAGATATTCGTCCGGTATCAATACTAACGGTAGGCTAACTTTATTTTTATATCATCCGGATATATCGCTTAACATCACATCGCAACTTATTAATTTCCCATTACGCAGCACTTTCAGCACTACTTTATCGCCGGGATGATGCAGGATTAATATTTGCTGAATATCACCAACACTTCGTATCTCTCCATTGTCAATTTCCTTAATGATATCATGTACTTCGATACCGCCCTTTTCAGCGGCCCCCTTACTCACTAACTTATATACCAGCACACCCGGCATCCCGGTGGCATTGGTAATATACACTCCCAGTGAAGCACGCCTTGTACGACCCTCACGCAATAAATCATTGCATACTTTCTTAACTACCTCCACTGGTATAGCAAAGGAATAACCCGCAAAATTTCCTGTAGGCGTAAGTATACCGATATTAATACCAATGAGCTTACCCTTCGTATCAACTAAAGCGCCGCCGCTGTTACCACTATTCATTACAGCATCTGTTTGTATATAAGAAGAGAGTTGCCCCTGTTCTTCTTCGCTTGTGAAGATCCTGGACTTGGCGCTGATAATTCCCGCTGTAACAGTAGCATCCATGCCCATTGGGCTTCCGATCGCCAATACCCAATCTCCTACTGCAACTGAATCCATACTGCCAAAACGCACAAATGGCAGCTGACGGCCGCTGATCTTTAAAAGAGCTATATCCGTGAGGGAATCCATTCCTATAATGTATGCTTTGAAAGAACGTTTATTTTCCAGTACCACTTCCAGGCTTTCTGCATGATTTACTACATGATAATTGGTGACAATATACCCGTCCGGTGTAATGATCACCCCCGAAGCGCTCCCTGTCATAGTTCCTCCTTCAAGTACTGCCGACGATACTCCCGGATGACCTTGCCCGTTCCTTGCTGCCTGGTCTTCCGGCCATTTAAAGCCTGGTTCATAGGTAGCGATAATATGTACCACTCCCGGCAAAGCCGTTGCAGCTGCATAACGAAAACTGCTATTGATACCAGTTGATCCCGATAAATTAACGCCGGCTGGTTCATAACCCGCCTGTTGTTTTTCTTCCAGCGAAATAAACGGTATTCCCCGGGAAATAATAACCATTGGTTGTTCCTGGGCTGCGCAATGGATGGCATACAAAGAACAGGTAATAAAACAACCCAAAAACAAGAGTCCCTTACGCATTTTTTTTAACCCTAAAACTAGGTTATCAACGCAGCCCTGATAATGACCTTCG
>NZ_DATMTE010000128.1:0-2910 GCF_035564935.1 Chitinophaga sp.
GCCAGCCGGAAAACCGGGTTAATGGCGCCGTTATTAGTTACAGCGCCCAGATGTGTTGCATAGCTATAACTGCCATTTGGATTAATTACTGGCATGGCATACGGAGCCATGTAGCGAAATGCACCCAATTCATAAAAAAGCCCGGCATTTTCTACAGTTCCGCTTGGGTTATTAACCGTTTCAAAACGGCCATTGACATCAAACCGGATCTTTAATGTTTTCGTCGGGGTAATATCAAGATTCGAGCGGTAATTAAAACGCCTGTAGAAGTAGTTGGTATTGACATAATCTCCCACCGGTTTAAAGTCTTTCAAAATACCATTCTGGGAAAAATAACCTAACGACGTAAAATATTTTACAAGTGCATTTCCCCCGCTTACATCCACGTTATAACGGGATTGCGTTGACGCTTTTTTAAATAAAACATCTGCCCAGTTAACATTTGGATGCCCATAAGGATCAGAGCCGTCTTTAAACTTCTGCAGATCATCCGGGCTGAACGGGAGTACAGGTGTTTGAGACTGACCGTATGCATCATTGATAGTTGCTTCATTCCGAAGCAGGGCTGTAGTATACGAATCAAGGAAAGTAGGCATCCTGATCGTTTGATTAATGCCGCTTTCAGCAGTAACATTAATCCGTGGCTTCCCGATACGCCCCCTGGTAGTAGTAACAACTAAAACCCCGTTGGCGCCTTTTAATCCGTAGATGGATGTTGTAGCCGCATCTTTCAGGATGGAAACGGATTCGACTTCGTTTACATTCAGCTGTGAAAGCTGTGTGTAATCATACTCTATATCGTCTACGATGATCAGTGGTTTATTATCGCCGGTGATAGAGTTAACTCCCCTGATAAAAAAATCGGCGGCATCTGCGCCGGGCTGTCCACTCCTTTGCTGACTGAAAAAGCCGGGTAACCTGCCGATAAGCGTATTCTGAATGCTGGCAGTAGGAACTGTCCTGATCTCTTCACCTTTTACCGAGCTGACAGCTCCCGTACTTGTGATCCTTTTCTGACGTCCAAAACCAACCACCACCACATCTTCCAGGCCTTTTACATCCGGCGTCAGGTGAACCAGCGTTACGGTCCCCGGAACCGCATTAATAGTTTGAGGCAGATAGCCTATGTATGTAATCATCAGTTTCTTTACACTGCCGGATTTTAATGAGATGGTGTAATTTCCATGTTCGTCAGAGATGACTCCATTCTTCCTGTTGTCCGGTTCTGAAATAGTAGCTCCGCTTATTGCCTGGTTTTTATCATTCACTATCCGTCCTCTTATGATTATATTCTGAGACCATACAACCGTTGATATCAGCAAAAACCACATCAATATGAATATCTTTACTTTCATTTTATGCTGTTTATTGTATCAAAAAGATTTAATACCCGGGATTTTGTTCAATGCCGCTATTTACCTGCGTTTCCTTTACTGCAACAGGCAATAAATACATGGCATCCGTGAAATAAGGAGTGGTAATTACCTTCGGGGAATAGTTAAACGTACCATTTGCATTTTTGGTAATGGTTACTCCATGAAGTGCAGTTCCATAAACGGCTTTCGCGATTTTCCACCTGCGTATGTCCCAAAATCTTTGTTCTTCAAATGCTAACTCGATGCGACGTTCATTACGGACAACATCGCGCATCTGTGCCTGTAACAATCCAGGAGGCAGCGCATAGGGAGAAAGACCGGCCCGCTGGCGAATTTTCTCAACAGCCGCATACACAGCTGCATCTGGTCCTGAGTATTCGTTTTGCGCCTCGGCATACATTAAAATAATGTCAGCATACCTGATAATGCACCATGGTGGAATAAAGCCTCCGTCCCGGTAAAAAGTGGTGGTGTAATTTGCACTGCTACTGTCATTCGCACAAAACTTCTTGGCATAATAGCCTGTTTGTGTTTGCACAGGAGCAAGGGTAGCATCATTCGGTTTGTCTCTCCCTCCTTCAAAGGTTTCTACCGGTCTTTGCAGCCATTTAGCGCCATTATAAAACACGGTTTGTTCCAAACGGGGATCGCGCCCTGCGTAGGGGTTCGATTGATCATAACCGGAAGAACGATCATCGATTGTTTTCCCATTCTTCATCGGGAAGGCGTCAACAAATTCCTGTGTCGGACTTACACGTCCTTCACTATTACGGTTTGCAGGTTTGTACCCTGGCGGAGACATATAATAGGAATATGCATTATCAATACGGGGATCACTCATCCGGAAAAAAATGTGCTCCTTATTTGCCCTTTGCAGCATCAGGGTGTAACGATTGGGTTCCAGGTCATAAATACCCAGATCTATCACAGCTTTTGCTGCATCGGCAGCCGCTCTCCATCTTTCTGCGCTGTAAGAAGGATAACCGGTATAGGACCTGTTGGGGGTTGATGAAGGGTTAAACAGGGGGCTTGCAGCCAGGAGCAATACCTTAGCCTTAATTGCCAATACAATACTTTTACGCATCTTTCCGAAATCAGCATCGGTTGTTCTGCCGGCAAGGGAAGCATCGGGACGCAGGCTGTCTTTAGCTATATCAAGTTCTGATACGATGTAGTTTACGCACTCTTCAAAGCTATTGCGTTTTAAATTCAATAATTCATTATCATTGGAATCAAAAACCTTATCACCTATCAACGGCACGCCACCATATCTCTTTACTAGTTCGTAATAAAAATAAGCCCTCAGCGCACGCGCCTCATTAGGCAACCATACTTTGCGGGATGAATCAGCCCAGGGAACCCGCTGATAATACTTTAAAAAAATATTCGCCGCCCTTATAGCGCTATAGCAATTGCCCCAGTTATCATCGAATGTAGCATCAGGACTGTATCCGCCACGAATGATATTCCATGCTTCATTCCCATCAGCACTCGGAACAGCATCATCTGAAAAACATTCCAATGGTACCAGGGA
>NZ_DATMTE010000129.1:0-3041 GCF_035564935.1 Chitinophaga sp.
AATCAGCAAAATCAGTGTAATCAGTGTTCCAAGACAAAATCCGCTATAGTCGCCGAAGGCGACCCAATTTACTTATATATCGCGTTGAGGATAGCCGCCAGTCGCAGCCCGCCTTTCAGCAACTGCTGATTCAGGTTATCAACAAAAACATAATTATAACGGTAGCTGAGTTTGGAATCCGGCTGTGTATAGGCGTAAATCCGGTCGGAAAGCTGGTGTGAATCAAACATCCAATCGGCGATAGCGCCCTGTTGCATGGCTTTAACTTCCGCTGCAGAAGCAATGTCCAGTGCTTTGGTGTATTCTGTATAGCTCAATTGCTGGAAATCGATCAGTTGTTCATCCCATACCTTATGCAGGTTGGAGGGTTTATCGAACCAGGTAACGGCAATTTTGTTGCCGCCCATATCTTCATCGCGGCCTACATGCAATGGCTGATGCATATCGCCTATCATGTGAACCAGGAAAGTGAGAGCAAAGCGCTGTTTATCTTTTGGCAGGTTGCGGTTTTTGAGCTCCTTTATCATGGCCTGTGTTTCGGTATACAGGTTTTCGCCGGTAGCGGCATTCAGCAGCTGGTCAAATTGTGCACGGTCAATATGACCGGGAAAATCGAGGTAATGCCACTTGCTGGTGTGATCATACTGATGTGTAGTGTCTGATTTGATAAAATCAGGCCAGTTAGCGATCATTGCCAGGCTTTGTTTGCCCAGGATGTTGGTAATGGCTTTACGCGCCTGCGGGGTAAGATGAAGCCAGGCTATTTCGGCGGTAATACGGTGGCCGTTGGGGCCCCAGGCAAAGGTGGCAAGGGGTAATAGGAAGGCCAGTATCAGCCCTGTTAAGATTTTTTTTCTCATAAGTCCGTTCTTGATTGTGGCAGCAAAATTAAAGCATCTTTTTTAACACTTTCACTTCCATATTCTTTAGTATTTTTACAGATACTGCTCAAATACAATTTCAATATGTCTTTTAATATACATGCGCCATACGCTCCCGCTGGTGACCAGCCGGAAGCGATCAAACAATTAACAAAAGGAATAAACGAAGGGGAACCTTTCCAGACATTGCTGGGGGTAACAGGATCGGGTAAAACATTTACAGTTGCCAATGTTATCCAGCAGGTGCAGCGCCCTACCCTGGTACTTACCCATAACAAAACGCTGGTGGCCCAGCTTTACGGTGAACTGAGACAGTTTTTCCCGGATAATGCGGTGGAATATTATGTTTCCTATTATGATTACTACCAGCCGGAAGCGTATATGCCAGTGAGTGATACCTATATAGAAAAAGACCTGGCTATTAATGAAGAACTGGACAAGCTCCGGCTGAAAACCACGTCTAACCTGCTTTCCGGCAGAAGGGATATTATAGTGGTGGCCAGTGTATCCTGCATTTATGGTATCGGTAACCCTACCGACTATGAAAATGGTATCATCCGCATCCAGAAAGGACAAACGGTGAGCCGCAATATGTTACTCCACAGCCTGGTAAATTCCCTGTACAGCCGTACTACCGGCGATTTTAACCGGGGAAATTTCCGGGTAAAGGGAGATACGCTTGATATTAACCTGCCTTATGTGGATTATGGTTACCGGATTACTTTTTTTGGAGATGAGATAGAAGAGATAGAAACCATTGATGTGCAGAACAGTAAGCGGATCACAGTGGTGGAAAATGCTGCCATCTTTCCTGCAAACATGTACCTGGCGCCTAAGGATATGATGCAGCAGATCATCTATGAAATACAGGATGAACTGAAGGCGCAGGTGGAATATTTTAAAGCCAATGGTAAACTGATAGAAGCCCAACGTTTATCCGACAGGGTGAACTATGATGTGGAAATGATCCGTGAACTTGGATACTGCAGTGGCATTGAAAACTATTCCAGGTTCCTGGATCGTCGTAAGCCGGGCGCCCGGCCATTTTGCCTGTTGGATTATTTCCCGCAGGATTTCCTGTTGGTGGTAGATGAAAGTCACGTAACTATTCCGCAGATCGGGGCTATGTACGGGGGCGACAGGTCCCGTAAACTGAACCTGGTGGAGTTTGGATTCCGCCTGCCCTCTGCACTGGATAACCGGCCGCTCAATTTTTATGAATTTGAGAATATGGTGAACCAGGCCATATTTGTGAGCGCCACTCCGGGCGACTATGAGCTGAAGAAAACAGAAGGCGTGGTAGTGGAGCAGGTGGTAAGACCTACAGGCTTGCTGGAACCGCCTATAGAAGTAAGACCCAGTGTGAACCAGGTAGACGATCTGCTGGATGAAATAGACAAGCGTGTGCAAAAGGGCGACCGTGTGCTGGTAACCACGCTGACAAAGCGTATGGCCGAGGAAATGGACAAGTATCTGGGGCGTATTAATATTAAGTCGCGTTACATCCACTCCGAAGTGGATACGCTGGAGCGTATTGAAATATTGCGTGATCTGAGGTTGGGTAATATAGATGTACTGGTAGGGGTGAACCTGCTGAGGGAGGGACTGGACTTGCCGGAAGTATCATTGGTGGCTATCCTGGACGCCGATAAGGAAGGGTTTCTGAGGGATGAACGCTCGCTGACGCAAACGGCAGGACGTGCGGCGCGTAACGTGGATGGATTGGTGATCTTTTATGCTGATAAGATGACCGAAAGCATGCAACGCACTATTGATGAAACGGATCGCCGCCGCGAGAAGCAGATGGCGTTTAACCTGGCACATAATATTACACCCCGTACTGTTCGTAAAAGCAAGGAACAGATCATGGGACAAACCTCCGTGCTGGAAATCAAGCACTTCGATGAAAATTCACCAATGGCTATCCATGACGAGGTACAGCTGGTGGCAGAGGATGCAATGGCGTACGCAAAATCATCCGCAGCCGGCGTAAAAACTATCCCCCAGATGGAGAAATCGATCGCCAAAGTGAAGAAAGACATGGAAAAAGCAGCCCGCGATCTTGATTTTATGGAAGCGGCACGTTTGAGGGACCAGATGTTTGCAATGGAGCGTGAATTACTTGAAATGAAACAATAATCGGCTTTGTTAATTCAGAAC
>NZ_DATMTE010000130.1:0-3175 GCF_035564935.1 Chitinophaga sp.
AACTGCCGGACATCTTTTTAAAGAAAAATATAACTGCGATGGATACACTGGATAAAACGGACCGTAAAATACTGGAGGCGCTCCAGGCGGATGCCCGCCTGAATACCAAAGAAATTGCACACCGTATAGGACTTTCCGTTACCCCTACTTATGAACGCCTGAAAAAAATTGAAAAAAGCGGGGTGATCAAAAGCTACGTTACCCTTCTGCATGGGGAGAAAGCGGGTAAAACACTGGTAGCCTTCTGTAATGTATCCCTGCAACTGCACTCGCAGCCGCTGATTAAAAAGTTTGAAACGGCTATTGCAAAAATGGAAGAAGTGATGGAATGTTATCATGTAGCGGGCACCTACGATTACCTGCTGAAAGTAGTAGTGAACGATATGCGCAGCTACCAGCACTTTCTGACCAATAAGCTGGCGGCGATTGAAAATACGGGGCAGGTACACAGCGCTTTTGTAATGACGGAAATCAAGCACACCACGGCTTTCCGGCTGGCCTAGTTACCTTCTCAGCACGCTAACGCCGCCCGCGGGATGATCCTGTATCACTACCGTATAGGCGTGGGGGTTAATTTCCGGTTCTTCTGATAAAGGAACGGTAAAGGAAAAGCTGCTGCCGGTACCGGGCATACTGTTAAACCAGATTTGCCCGTGATTGCGTTCTACAAAGTCTTTGGAAAGATGCAGCCCCAGTCCGCAGCCTTTTTCATTCTGCGTACCGGTAGTAGAATAATAGATATTAGAGAAAATGCGGTGCTGGTTTTCCACGGGAATGCCAGTGCCATTGTCTTTCACTGTGATTTCCGCCTGCTCGTTATCATGTGTGGCGGTGATCAGTACTTCGCCACCGGCCGGTGTGAATTTAATGGCGTTGTTGATCAGGTTACGCAATACCAGCCTGATCATATCGGGGTCGGCATACACCATAATACTGGTATTCAGTTCATGCGTGAGCTTCACTTCTTTCTGTCTTGCCAGGGTTTGCAGCAGCTCAAATTCGCGGTTGAGTAACAGCGTTACATCAAAATCATCTGCTTTTACACCAATGCCCTTCATCTGGTTGCTGGCCCATTGCAGCATGTTATCCATCATGTAGGCGGTATTTTTTACATCCCGCCACAATTCATCGGTATATGCGCGGAATTGTGCGGCGTCGATCTTTTCATCTTTCAGTAAAAACAACAGTCCTTCCAGGATAGCCAGCGGGGAGCGGAGGTCGTGCGAGATCACCGAGAAAATTTTATCCTTTACCTGGTTAAGATTTTCGAGGGTGGCATTTTGCTCCAGGATAATGCGGTTCTGCATGGATACTTCCCGGTTCTTGTTGTTCAGCTCCAGGTATAGCTCCTGCTGCCTTTTATAGAGGCGGTACACCATCACGGTAATGAGCAGCAAGGCCAGGAAAAGCGCGGCGGCCGACAGCACCAGTACCCTTTGCTGTTGTATGGTGGCCAGGTGCATATGTTGTTCTTTCTTCAGCAGGATATTTTCGCGTTGCTTCTTTTCGGATTCATATTTCTCCTGGGAGCGGGAGATCAGCCTGCCCTTTTCCGCATTGAAAAAGTCGATGTTCCTCTTGCTGAACTCCTTGTAGCTTTCAAAGGCCGCAGCATAGTCTTTCCGTGCAGAGTCCAGTTCATAGCGGATCTTATAGTAGATCATTTCATTTTTCGCATTGCCCAGGGTATCATTTAACAGCCTGGCCTTTTCGAGGTTTTTATCGGCATCTTTCAGATCGCCCTGCATGGTTTGTATTTCCGCCAGGTTCAGGCTCGATTTCACCACGCCGGGCAAATTGCCGGCTTCCTGGTAGTAATTGGCGGAAAGCTGGTGATAGCGAAGGGCATCGGTATAGCGGTGCCGCAGCATGGCAACAATACCCATGTTTTCATAGGTATACGCCAGGCTACGGTAATCGCGAAGCTCCAGCTTTAATTTTTCCGCTTTCTCCAGGAACATCATTGCGGAATCGGGTATTTTAAGGGAGATATAAGCAGAGCCGATATTATTCAGCGTTTTTGCGATTTCCGCCTTTTCGTTTCTTTTCAGCTTTATATCCAGGGACTTTTTGAGATAAACGAGGGCATCTTCCGGGGTATTCAGTTCCGTAAAAATATTCCCTACGTCGTTGTTCAGTACACCCAGGGTATAAGAGTCGCCCAGTGTTTCCGCCAGTTTCAGCGCATTGAGGGTCAGCTGCATCTGCTGGTCAAGGTGGCCTTTGGTATTTTCCACGAGGGCAAGATTGCGCCATGCCCAGATTTTTCCCTGGCTGTAATGAAGGCTATCGCTAAGCCGGAGGGCTTCTGTGCCATACCTGGCGGCCGTGGGAGCGTCTATGGTGAAATAGGCCCTGGCCACCTGGTTCAGCAGGTTCACCCGGGTGGTATCGTTTTTTGTATGGGAGCGGAGTACTGCTAACAGGCTGTCATTAATAAGGCGTTGTGCTGTTACCGGAGGCGACAGCAGAATCAGAAATAATGGGATTAAAGCGCACTTTTTAAAGGAACTGACCGGCAGCATATTTAAGAGTGTTGGCAGTGACTAGGGTGGAGCGATTCGGGGCGGTCCACGTATAATAGGTTAAAATTAAAGATAATGTGCCACGATTCAAAGTAAGTTGATAAAAAAGTAGGGTTGGGGCAATGAATTTCGTGTTATGGCCCTTATAAATCAATTAGCTTTGTATCTTCCGGTAAAGTTTTATTTCAATGAAACCACTTATTACCATAGAATATTGCCCGAAATGCGGCTGGTTGCTGCGTGCTGCTTACATGGCGCAGGAGCTCCTCACCACTTTTACAGACGACCTGGGCGGCGTAACGCTTCGCCCCAGCGAAACAGGCGGCTCTTATATTATCTGGCTCGGCGAAGAAAAGATCTTCGACCGCAAGGAAAGCGGGCATTTCCCCGAGATAAAATTCCTCAAACAACTGGTCCGGGACCACGTAAACCCGGAAAAAAGCCTGGGCCACTCGGATAGACCATAGCGGATTTTGTCTGACTCAGGATTATGATGATTTCGCTGATTACACTGATTTTATTTTTTTGAGTGTTTGTTATAGTTAAGGGAGATGTGAGCGGATATACCCTTTTTCATCTCCCCTTACTATAAATTCAAAAGTAAAAAATCAGTGTAATCAGCGAAATCATCATAATCCTGAGTCAGACAA
>NZ_DATMTE010000131.1:0-10645 GCF_035564935.1 Chitinophaga sp.
GATCCCCTGCCGTTTATCTTCTCCACCCTCCTGCCGCGGATCTCCACCTTTTGCAAACGTTGTGTTAATGGATTTTAAAAACTAATAATTTTAGCTTTATTTTGCTAATAATATTAGTATTTATTAATTAAACGATAGTTATATGAAAGTATTGAACATAACCCTGCCATTCTTTAATACCAGCATCCCCGCGGGATTCCCCGCTCCTGTATCCGATTCGGGGGAAGAACAAATTGACCTCTCCCGGATCCTGCAGCCAAACCCTGCTTCTTCCTTCATTATCAGGGTAAAGGGCGATAGCATGACAGACGCCAGTATTCCCGATGGCTGCATGGCTATTGTAGACCGCTCTATCCGCCCGTCAACGGGAGATATTGTGGTAGCGGCACTCAATGGAGAATATACAGTAAAGCGGCTCGTGAAAGCAGGCCGCAGTTGGGTACTACATCCCGAAAACGCATTCTATAAACCCATAGTGATAACAGAAGATTCAGACTTCCAGGTATGGGGCGTGGTAACCGCCGTGATCGTGGATATGCGAAAATAACCGGGTGATACTGTGGCTGTATGACAGCTGTTGCTATCGCGATGAAAATAAAAGTATCTTTATCAGATTTAGATCCATATGTGTTACGATATCGCTTTTACATCCAGTATAGAGAGCATTTACAAATACCTGCCGCGGCTTAAGCGCAACGGCAACCTGGATATCCACTTCGACCCTACCTGGCATAAGATCGGCATGTCTTACCCTCAATGGCCGGTAATCACCAATAACAACGGCTTCAGGCTGGAAAAATATACATGGGGACCAGTACCAAAAATGCTGGATACCCCCGAAAAAGTAAAACGCCAGCGGCAACTTTTCCTGAACGCCCGCAGTGAAAAAGTACTGGAAAACGGTACCATGTGGAATGCCATCCGGCACCAGCGCTGCCTGGTACCCGCTACCGGCTTCTTCGAATACCGGCAGATACCAGGTTGGAAAAATAAAGTAGCCTACTATATAAAACCCAAAGAACAGGAACTCTTTTTTATTGCAGGGCTATGGGCCATGTCCAACTCCTGGGATGTGGATAAACCCGCACGTATTCCCACCTTCACTTTACTAACACGCGCCGCCAATCCATTGATGGCGCAGATCCACAACGGAGGCGACAATGCCGGCAGAATGCCCATGATGCTTACTACGGATCTGGCTGAACAATGGCTGCACCCGGAGATAACGGATACGGATATACGTGAAATTATACAGTATGAACTGCCACACACACAGCTGGAATACTGGCCTGTGAACTCTGTAAGGAAAGTGAAACCTGATGATGCCGCCATCATACACCCGGTAGCTTATGAAAATTTACCTGCCCTGCAGGTGTAAATAACCGGAAACGTAAGGATAATCATTAAAAAAGCGGGCGCCCCTCTCACAAGGCGTCCGCTTATATTGTTACGTTATCAATTACTTATTTTGCTATTACCCCTGCAGGTACGCTGCCATCTGTATTATCCAGCTGCAATCCCAGCAGCTGTGCTACCAGCGGCGCCACATCCGTTACATTCATCTCCTTTACATGACCACCTGGCGCTATTCCAGCCCCGGAGGCCACAAACCCGGTTTGTATCTCCTTAAAATCCGGGAAATAACCATGCGTTCCTCCCTTGGCCGGCCTCACCAGTTCACCGGTGGCGCCGCCTCCAATGGTTATGCCATCTACTGCGGAAATAGCCATTGCTGCATGAGGATCTGCTCCTACGGCATCCAGTTGCTTACGACTGATGATACGGAATAGCTGCTGCTGCGCAGCCGGTAATGCCTTCAGCAATGCCAGTACTTTTTGCTCCGTGGCTTTATCCTTCGGATCCTTCAGATGCAGGAAAGCCGAACCGCCGGAAGAAAAGAACTGTGCTTTCCAGTCGCCCGTTTTTGCATTGTTCAGCAAACCATTCTGCGCCAGCAACACATTAGGCGAAAAGCTGCGGGCGATATTCACAAACCCATGATCGCCGGTAACTATAATGGCTGTATTTTCGTATATACCTGCCCGTTTCAACGCTTCTATAATAGTACCCAGTGCCCTGTCCGCCCCTGCTACCGCCTTCCTCACCAGCAATCCATCACGGCCCTGCTCATGTTCATAATGGTCTGTACAGGCCAGGTGCAGCGTGGTAAAAGCCGGTTTATAAGTGGCAATCAGATAGGCGCTCATACGCGCCACATTTTCATCCAGGATCATTTCATCATCTTCCATGGTGAAGTCGTTCGCCAACAGCTTACCCGTGGCATGCTCCTGCACTTCCTGCCACAGCGACACCGGATTGGTAACCGTAGCCATCAGTTCCCGCCTGTCTTTTTTACCTATAGGCCATATATCAGGTATATTATAATCGATGGGTGCGCCCACGGATACAGGCCATATCACGTTGGCCGATTTCTTACCCGCCTTATGCACTGCATCAAATAAGGTAGGCACTTTGATACTGTCGTAATAAAAATACCAGATGCCGGTGGCGCCCCGGGGCTCAAACGGCGTGTTGTAATAAATACCATGTTTGGCCGGGGTTACGCCTGTGATCAGCGAGGTATGATTGGGATAGGTAACAGTAGGAAATACACTGTTTACCCCATCTGCATAGGCGCCGCTGTTTTTCATTGCCCGCAGGTTTACCATGCCCCATGAAGCATCTGTATAAAAATCAGGCCGGAAGCCATCAATGGTAATCAGCACTACGTGTGCGGCCCGCTGCGCATAGGAAGCGAAGCCCATCATCAACAGCAATGCTATACCGGTAATCTTCTTCATACTATTTATATTTTACTTTATTTCCAGTCCGGGTTCTGCACCAGTTTAGGATTTAATACAAGTTCATTATACGGTATCGGGTATACGTATTTATAATCTTCCCACTGACGCTCAATATTATTCAGCCAGATAAGATTACCACTGGTGCCGGCAGATAATTTGGTCTGGTCGTCATCAATCAGGAAGTAATACACTCCCGGTACTTTGGTAGCCGGCGTTTTCTTCACAAAAGATACATCGGGTTTTCCATCTTCATTCAAATCCATCAGGGCGTCCATAGCCGGTACATACAATCCAATATAAGGCTTCAGCAACAAAGGTCCAAGTCCCCAGCGTACCAGGTCATAAAAACGGAACCCTTCCAGGATCAGCTCTGTTCCTCTTTCGCGGCGTACTTCCAGCAACGCGGCATCTGTTACGCTTGCGTTAACATTCGGATGCGCTGTTTTATCCCTGAAATAATCAACGAGGTAAGGATCCGCTGTTAACGGCATATCGGTGTTTTGTAAACCGGCGCGTGCTCTCAGCAGTTTTATGGTAGTATTCCAGTCTGCTGCACTGAGCGCGCCCAGCTCTGCTTTGGCTTCTGCCTTATTCAGCAATACTTCTGCATAACGGATAATAGGTACAGAGTTGTTATTCTCTGCTACGCCATCTGTAGCCTTTGAGTCAACAGTGAATTTCAGGGGCTGATAACCGGTGTAAGTATAGGTAAAATCAGGCGGCGCAATTTGCCCCTCGCGGCTGTATTTCCCCATGCGGATGGTTTGCTGCAAACGCAGGTCCCTGTTCTTCACTTCTTCATTGAAGGGCAGGTTATCATAACCGGCTTTGTCTGTAAAGCGGCTGCCGTCAATATTCAGGTAGGTATCGGTAAAGGTTTTTACCAGGCTGATCCTGTTGCCGTAGGTGGCGCTGGTAAAATACCAGTTGGCATCGTTGAACACACGTAGGCTTTTGTTACATACATAAGCCAGGATCACTTCACTGGCATTTGGTGTTTCATTGATGAACAGGTTGCGGTAATTCATAGTGGCCTCGCCGGCGGTGTTCAGGGTATACAACCCGCTCTTGATCACTTCGTCTGCAGCGCTTACTGCGGCGTTCAGCCAGGTATCTGCACCGGGTACAGGTGTTCCGGGGCGGTGCTTACGGTAAGTACCTTCAAATAAACACACGCGCGATTTATACGCCAGCGCTACCCAGCGGGTGATCTGTGAACAGGTGTTATCTTTTTTGTTGCGGATGTTGGCACAGGCAAAATCAAGATCTGCCAGGATGCTGTCCATTACAGCAGTACGCGGATCGCGGCCTTTATACAGATCAGGATCATCAATGGTCATGGTTTTGCCATACCAGGGTACGTCGCCGAAACGCTTTACTTTTTCAAAGTAGAACATAGCGCGGAAAAAACGGGCAATACCTGCATAATGGCTTTTGGCTTCATCGGAAATCTTCGCCTGGTTGTAATGCTCCAGGAAATAGTTGATGTTGCGGAGATCTCCCCAGCTCCAGCCAGACGATTGTGTGGCCGAGTAGGCATCACGCTGGATAAAGGTGTTCACATCTTTCCCTGCCATATAATCGCTCATTACATCTCCCCTGATAATTGCATTGCCATCAGGTAATATTTTATAGAAAGAAGTAGCATACAACTGCAGATCCTGCTCTGTATTAAACGCATTGTCTGGATTCAGTTTATCAAACGGCTTCAGGTTAAGATCTTTTTTGCAAGACACCACCGCCAGGATCAATAAAAGGTAAATACTATTTTTCATCTTCATAAAAATTAGTCGTTAAAAAGTTACACTTACACCAACAGTATATGTTTTCAGCATCGGGTACGCCATTCCGTTACCGGCGCCAATACCTGCTGCATTGTTATTCAGCTCCGGATCGGAACCTTCAATCACTTCGGGGTCCAGCGTTTTCATAATACGGTACAAAGGCGACCATGTCCACAGGTTCTGACCTGTAAAAAATACTCTTGCACTTTTCATTTTGATCCTTGAAATCCATTCCTGTGGCAGGTTATAACCAACAGTAAGGTTCTTCAAACGGATATAGGCCACATTCTGTACATACTTTGATTGTTGTACAGTAAGCTCAGCATTGGAGTTGAGTGCAGTATATCCCCTGAAGCGCGGGAAGTAAGCATCGGGATTGGTTTCCGACCAGCGGTTGTCCATGATCTCCTGCGGCATCCAGCTATAAGGGCGGTTGTATTGCCCCCAGAAAAGGGAGGCATCTGTACCCGGCCACCAGTCGCGCTTACCAATGCCCTGGAAGAAAAAGTTCAGGAAGAAATTGTTCCAGTTGGCGCTACCGGTGATCCCAAAGGCATAACGGGGTTCTGTGTTACCAATCACCTGCTGATCGCCCGGTTTATCCAGGGTACCATCGCCCTGGTCTATTTTCTTGTTGCCATCCAGGTCTTTGAACCGGATATCACCCGGCAGCAGTTTGTTGGCATTGGATACACGGATGAATGACTGGTCTACATCATACTTGTTAATTTCATCCTGGCTTTGGAAGTAGCCATCGTTCACAAAACCCCACATATCTCCCACACGCATTCCTTCGTAATAGGTATTGATCAGCTTATTGGGATTATTGAAACGGGTAATGTACGACTGGTAATCAGACAGCACCACGCCAAGTGAATAAGCAAAAGGTTTGCTGCCGGCCTTAAACTGGTCGGACCAGTTCACGAATAATTCCCAGCCTTTTGTTTTCAGATCAGCATAGTTACCCTTTGGTACGCTGGCGCCAAACACAGCAGGAACAGGCAGTCCCACGGTAAACATGTTAGTGGTATTGCGGGTATATTTATCAAAGGAAACTTTCAGCCGGCTGTTCAGCAGCGCTACATCAATACCGCCATTCAGCGTAGTGGATTTTTCCCAGGTAAGTCCGTTAGGAATTACATTGGGCTGCTGCGTATAATCGGGTATCACGCCGTTGATAGCCATCTTCAGTTTGCTTACGGTCATTGTTTGCAGGAACTGGTAAGGGTTTACATTACCATTACCCAGTGCGCCATAAGAAGCCCTCAGCTTTAAATCGCTCACCGCTTTGGGCGATACGTTCCAGAACTTTTCCTTCGATACGCGCCACCCGGCAGAAGCAGAAGGAAAAAAGCCAAACTGCTGCGATTCGGGAAACTTCGAAGAACCGTCGTAACGGCCATTCACTTCCAGCAGGTAGCGTTCATCATAGTTATAGTTTACACGGAAGAAACCGCCCAGTGTACGCCACTCATAACCACCACCCGTGAGCACATAATTAAGGCCGTTCATCAGCGAAAAATCGGGCATACCCGGATTGATCAATCCATCATGCTGATAATATCTTGATTTGAACAACGTGTTTTCGTAGTTATATCCTACCAGTAATTTGAAGGTATTTTTTGCGATGCGCTGTTCATAGTCCGCATACAGGTTCATACCGGTGTAGGTAGTCCGGTCGTTCTCTTCATTCATTTTGCTTTCGCCGCGGGTAAGCGTTTGGCCCGGCGCTTTGCTGTAAGGCACCGGTGTATACAAACGGGTTTCCACGCTGGAAGTATAGGCGTAAGTAAAGTCGCCGTTTATATGCAGTTTATCATGCAGGAAGGAAGTGGTGAAACGGGAAGTATTTCTCAGCATCAGCTGGGTTTGATCGGAATAATTATTTCCGGTTAAAAAGCTGCCGAATACAATGGCCGCATTCTCCGTGAGAGAGCCATCCGGGTTTTTCAGCATGGCAATAGGAAATGCTTCATCCGAAATCCTTCTCCATACCGGCGTATTGCTGGGATGGTTGAGGATAGGAAAAAAATACGTGCGTTGGGAAAAGTCGAAGTTATTTTCCAGCTTCAGCCAGTCGAACGGCCTTACTGCGCCTTTTGCCCTTACGTTATACATTTTGAACTTGTCTGGATTGTAACGGAAAATCCCGTGCTGCGACATATACCTGCCGGAGAGATAATATTCCGATTTGGCGTTGCCCCCGGAGGCGGACAGGGTTTGCTCTGTACCGGGGTTCTGATCAGCATACAGTTCTTTGAACCAATCGGTATTACCATAATACACGTAGTTGCCGGTAGCAGGATCTATGTCTGTTTTGGGCAGGGAAGGATCGTCGTTCCTGCGTTTCAGCTCGTCGAGGTAATCCAGTGAAAAGGGGAATACGCTGTTGGCTTTAGCGGGGTGCGACTTATAATCGTTCCATGCGTAATAGGCTTCATCAAAATTTTTGGCCCACTCGTAACCGTTGGTTACAAAGTTGGGTTTAACGGTGCGGTCGTTCAGCGAATAGTTACTGGAATAAGTAAGCTGTGTATTATTCTTAGCAGGATTTTTTGTGGTGATGAGTACTACGCCAAAGCTACCGCGGGCGCCGTAAATAGCAGCAGAAGCCGCATCTTTCAATACCGTAACGCTTTCAATATCGTTGGGGTTTAATAAATTCGGATCTCCCGGTACGCCGTCAATGAGCACCAATGCGCTACCGCCTGCACCGATGGAGGTGGTACCTCTTACATTATAGGTGGCGCCGCGGATAGGCTTGCCATCTGTGATGCGTATATTCAGATTGGGCAGTACTCCCTGCAATCCTTTGGTGGCGCTGGTCATGGGTCTGTTTTCAAACACTTCCTTTCCTACCTGGTCTACCGCACCGGTGAGGTTGATCTTCTTCTGGGTACCATAACCCACCACTACTATTTCACTGAGCGCAGCAGAAGATTCCTTCATTACCACGTAGAGCGATTGTTCCTTTTGCGGATCGAGATCGTTTTTGGTGATCACCTGCGTTACATAACCTACATAGGCGATGGTAAACACAAATGGTCCCTGCACATGGGAGTCGTCAAAAGTGAATACTCCTTTTTCGTTGGTAACAGCAAATCTTTTCAGGCTATCGGGCCCGCTTTTCAGCTGTACAGATGCGCCTGGTATGGCTTGTCCTTTTTCATCTTCAATTAAACCTTTGATCCATGTTCTCTTTTGCGCCTGTGCCGGCAGCAGGTTGATAAAAGCCATCAGGAACAGCAGGCCGATAAATTTACAGCCATAAAGAAGCCTGTTGGAGCGGTTCAGGGGCAAAGCTCCGCCCTTCGCCAGCAGGTAGCGATGTGTCATAATACGCAAATATTTAGTTAGTGATTTTTTTCTATACGGTAACCTGTATTTGTTGATGTAATTTTCAAATCGTGCAGCATCGCAATACGATGCAGCACCTGTGCAAGTGAATCGGTGTCCCGGATTATCCCGGAGAAGGCGATATCGTTGAATGTGTTTGCTTTCAGTTGAATGTGTACATGATATCCCCTGGAAATAGTATCAAATACGCCGGACAACGGCACCTGGTCGAAGGTAGCGGTAAAGCCACGTAAAGCGCCATAGGCTATGGCGGGCGCAACAACCGTTTTTCCCGGGGTGGATTGCAAACGGGCCATCCCGGTAGTAATATTGCAAACAAGCGCCTGGCCCGGTGTAAGATAGCGTACCTGTTCATTGGTTTTCACCATTACCTTACCTGTATGCAGGGTTACTTTTACTTCCTTTTGTTTGGTTGCAATGGTAAAACTGGTACCTAATGCGGTGGTGGACACCCCTTCGCTCCATACCGTAAATGGCAGGGGAGCATTGGGTGCAACATTAAAATATCCCTTACCACTAAGTTGCACTATCCGGTTCTTCGCACCGAAGGGCGCTGCAAAACGGATCGCTGCATCTTTATATAATATTACCTGTGATCCATCCGGTAAATGAAGCATGCGCTGCGAGCCGGTGGTATTGGCAATAACAGTACTGTCCGGCTGCGCGGGTTGCTGTTTTACCGCTACTTTTCGTACAGGCAGCGATGTGCTGCGGAATATCCACAATGCACCTGCCGCAATAAGTACTGCTGCTGCAACAGCTGCAGCGCGCCGCAGGTATACTACGCGGTTTTTGCGTTTTATGCGGGAAGCTATTACAGCATACATTTCATTTCTTTCCCCAGCAGTAAAGGCATTGGTTTCCGGCATTTGCTGTTGCTCATACCAACGATCGTACGCTGCCTGCTCGGCTTCCGTAGCAGTTCCGTCCAGGTATCGATCCAGTAAATATTGCAGGCGCGATGGCGTCATCAGTATGGGTGTTTGCTATACTTATCACATAACCCGGCATTTACCCCCACTCCGTTTGCTCAAAAAAGAAGTAATTCATATTTAGTTAACATTGGAAAAGTTGTTTACTATAAGTTAACATGGAAACTTTTGTCCAGTAGATATCTTTGCTGCCAAAACTGAACGCTTATCTGCTCCACTGGTCAACATACATGCGATACGCTGTGGCAACAAGCCAGGAGCGGCGATACCAAAGCCTTTGAGGGATTGTACCAGGCAACAGTTGTTTCGCTCAGCAACCAGGCATTCCGGATCCTGAAAGACCGTGAACAGGTGAAGGATATTATACAGGATGTTTTTACCAGTTTATATCTCAGGAGAGATGAACTGCCCGGAGATGTTAACATCAGCGGGTACCTCAACAATGCCGTTAAATACAAAGTATCCAACCAGCTGCGCAATAAATTACTCAAAGAAAACCATCACCAGGTACTGATCAGGCAGGCACACCAGCAGGAGGTGGCGCAACCGGTTCAGCTGGAACAGCATGAGCTGAAAACCCGGATTGCCCGCAGCATTAATACACTGCCGCAAAAATGCCGTGAGGTGTTTATGCTCAGCTACTACGACAACCTGGGCTACAAAGCGATTGCACAGGAAATGGGCATCTCTGTAAAAACAGTGGAAAAACATATGAGCAAAGCGCTCCAGGTACTGCGCAGGGAGCTGAAAGAAGAACACTATCTCGGTATGCTGCTGGTAGCTATGAGTGTTTACACCGGATTATAATTTCCGCCATAACCGGGAAAAAACACCACACCATGAAATGGCTGAATCCCCCGTTCCATTCGCTGCTCCAATCCTACAAAACCCGCTACAGAAGGGCCTAAAAGCTTCGTTCAACATTCCTGGCACGCATTGGTATAATGATTGCCCGGAAAAAAGAGAACCATTTTGGATGAACACATCCGGAATATTACTCCACCTAAATGCACTACTATGGCACACCTGGAAGTTCAACCCAAAAAAAGGAGCTCTGCCTGGTTATGGCTCATCCTGGGGCTTGTTATTATTATCGCTATCCTGTTTTTACTGATGCGTGGCGGTAACAATACGCGCCAGGATACTATTATTGCTGCGGACAGCGTGGCTGTTGCACCTGCAACGGATACTGCCGTTGCACAACCATAACCAACATCTCAACTGATTCTTCATCTCAAAAAATATTACCATGTCTATTACTGAAGCTAATCGTCTTGAAGAATTAAGCGGCAGCCGTTTCGAGGTTGCTGATGGTCAGCCTGATGTCAGGCAATGGGAAGTGGAAGACCTTCACGGCCATAAACTGGGAAAAGTAGACGACCTTTTATTTAACCCCGCTTCCCGCAGGGTGCGCTACCTGGTGGTAAACCTGAAAGGTAACCGGCTTGGGCTTTCAGAGCGAAAGGTGTTGTTACCCATTGGGGTGGCCATCCTGCATGGAAAAGATGATACCATACTGCTACCCGAAGTTTCTCATATGCAGATCAACATTCTCCCGTTTTATGAAAAAGGAGTGATTGTTACACCGGATATTGAACAGGATATCCGGAATGTATTTATAACCCCGGGGGCGTATAATGATGGCAGCAGCGACTTCTACGACCACGACCAGTTCAGCCAGGAAAGGTTTTACGGATTGCGCTATCCCGGGGATAACCGCGTATAGTACTTGCCTTATATATTTGTCCGTTGATGTTAGCCCGCAAAA
>NZ_DATMTE010000132.1:0-36390 GCF_035564935.1 Chitinophaga sp.
GGGGGCGTATATTTTTCCAATTTTATTATTTACCTTGATTCCGGTTTAATAATTAATTCGCCAAAATCTTTAGTATCAAAGCGTGAACAATGGAAGAAGTAAATCTCTTCCAATATCATTTGTCAAAATCACTGTAATAAACCTGTCACCTGGCAGTGTTGCAGGCATGTTATGTGTTTAAGCCACCTGTAATGAATAATTACCAATAAGGTTCCGGTTACATGAGTCATTCATCAGACATAGTATTGGTGCAGCGTTTAAAGGAAGGCGATGCTTCAGCATATGATGCTTTATTTCTGAAGTATCACAAGCTGCTTTGCCTGAATGCTTATTGGTTCCTGCGAAATGAAGCCGAAGCAAATGATCTTGTACAAACGTTCTTCCTCGATATATGGGACAAAAAGTTATACCTTCATTTTAACGGTGATATCAAGGGATACCTGCATCAGGCCATCAAAAACCGCTGCCTGACGCATCTTAAAAAGCAGAAAACAGAACTGGAAAATAAGGTAGCCTTCACGCAATTGCAGGATAATTCCTGTGTTACCAGCACGGAGGTTTCACCGGATTATTATAAACAGGTGCTCACTGCCATTAATGATATGGCGGTACAAAAAAGATCGGCCATACAAATGGTATATATCCAGGGAAAGCGTTACCAGGAAGCGGCGGATGAAATGGGGATCAGTATCAATTCTTTCAAAACCCACCTGAAAAGGGGATTGAAAGTATTACGTCATGCAATTATTAATAAAGGGTATTAGCCCCGATTTGTTAACAATGGAGCAGGTACAGGAAAAAATATTTGAATTATATCTACAACATCTGTCGGGATCACTTTCTGCGGAAGAGGAGCGGTATGTGCAGGAAATGTTGCAGCACGATGCTGATTTCAAAGCACAGTGGGAACAGCTTGAAGCGGAAAGTATTACCCTGCATACAGATAAATACCTTGAGCAGATAGATTCAGCCGCTGTACTCCAACAGATCAGGGAAGAAAGGACCGCACACCGCCCTGCTACCCACCTTAAAAAGTGGATGGCTGCCGCTGCTGTATTATTACTGGCAGGCAGCGGGGTCTATTATTTCTTTGCCCGTACCGCCCCGGTAACCTCTCCTGCCATAGCCATGGAGCAGCAAAAGCAACCGGTACGCCTGTTGCTGAGTAGCGGTGAAAAAGTGGAGCTGACTAAAGACAGCGGCGCCAAAACCATTGCCCTCAATAATGCCACACTGAGCACCAGCAATGGCACGCTCCAATATACTTCGGCCGATACTATATTGAATACACTTGATGTACCTGCCGGAGAAAGTTATAAGCTAACACTGTCCGACGGTACGGAGGTATGGCTGAATGCCGCTACCAGGCTCCGTTTTCCTTTCCATTTTGGCCGTGCGGAAAGGGAAGTATATGTAGATGGGGAAGCATATTTTAAGGTGGCCGCCAACGCGGATAAACCCTTCGTGGTACATACCGCATTGACCAGTGTACACGTATTGGGAACAGCTTTTAATATTAATACCTACCAGGCCGGTATTGTAAAAACAGCCTTGGTGGAAGGCAGCGTGGTCACCAAAGGAAAAATGAATGAGCGCCAGGCACTGCAACCTGGTATCCAGGCCGACTATGATGCCGGTAAAGGATTTGTGACCAGTCATTTTGATGAAGAAGAAGTATTGTCATGGCGCAGCGGTGTTTATTATTACCACCGCATGCCGCTCACCACGCTGATAGCAACGGCCTCCCGCTTTTACGGGATACGCTTTGTATTGGATAAAAACAAAGAAGCAGGCCAGGTGGTTACAGGGCTGATGGACCGCAACCGGCTGGAAGATTTCCTCTCCGATCTTAAAACAACTGCACATATTGAATACCGTTTGTCGGGTAATGAAATTACACTGAAATAAGATCTTCCTTCCCCTCAAAAAATATTTTTACTACTCCTTGTCACCCGTTTCCAGGAAAACGATGTAGTTGTGATGAAAGCATTTGTTACTGTCATTTGCTGTACCATCATTTTAACTTGTAAACAATTCCCGAATGAGAAAAAGTATACGCCACTGTAAGCTGGCTATGCGAAACGTTGTGCGCATGTTGGTGCTGTGTGCCCTTTTATGCACTTCATTTTCCGGTGTGAAGGCACAAACACCGGCGCCTTCGCTGCAATCAATCGTCACGGTTACCGGTAATGAGGTAACGCTCCTGCAGATCTTCCGGGCCATTAAAAAGCAAACGGGGCTTACCCTTGTTTACAGCAACCAGTTGCTGAACGACGGCGAGAAAATGTCGCTCAACTTCCGCCAGGCAAAGCTGGAGGAGGTACTGACCTTTATCTTCAAAGATAAAAACATCAGCTATGTACTGCAACGCAACCGGATTGTGCTCGACAAAAAAGCAACTGCGCCGGAAAACACCGCAACACCGGTAGCGGCAAGGCAGGAGGAATGGCTGGTTCGCGGGCAGGTAATGGATGTAGATGGAAATCCCCTGCCCGGCGCTACTATTACCGTAAAAGACAGTAAAAAGGGAACCGTTACAGATGTAATGGGCGTATTTTCCATTGCTGCCAGCAAGGATGATATCCTCAAAGTAGCTATGATGGGGATGAACCCTGAAGAGGTAAAGGTAGTGAACCAGAAAACGCTGAAGGTGAGTCTCACTGCAAAGGTGGACAAGCTGAACGAAGTAGTGGTAGTAGGTTTTGGCAGCCAGAAAAAAGTAACTGTAACCGGCGCCGTATCTACCGTGAACATGGCCGATATGCAAACGCCGGTGCGTTCCTTAACCAATGCCCTGGTGGGAAAGGTAGCCGGTGTGATTTCCATGCAGAGTGGTGGTGGTGAACCCGGGTATGATAATCCCAACTTCACCATTCGTGGAATTGGTACTTTTAAAGGAAGCGTTTCCCCGCTCATTATTGTAGACGGGGTACAAAGGGAAGACGTAAACAGTACCTATGGCGGCGCCTTCAATAATATTGATCCGGAAGACATCCAGAGCATTTCCCTGCTGAAAGATGCTTCCGCTACAGCGGTGTATGGCGCCAAAGGAGCTAATGGCGTATTGATCATTACCACCCGAAGGGGTATTGCCGGTAAGCCCAAAGTTTCTGCCAAGGCAGAAACGGGTTTCAGCGGGCTCACTAAAATGCCCAAAATGCTGGACGGCGTGAACTACATGAAATTGTACAATGAGGCCCGTACCAATGCTGGTGAAGAACCGGTATACTCCGATGAACTGATCCGTAAAACAGCCAGCGGGCTTGATCCTTATATCTATCCAAATGTAAACTGGATCAATACTATTTATAAAGACTGGGCTTCCATGACCAATGCCAACGTGAACGTAAGCGGTGGTGGAGAAGCCATGCGCTACTATGTATCCATGTCGTTTTATAACCAGGACGGGCAATACAATGTAAAAGACATCGGCTATAATCCCAATCTCAATTTCAAAAGATATGATTTCAGGAGCAATGTGGACCTGAATGTCACCAAAACAACATTACTTTCCCTCAACCTCGCTTCCATGTTGGTGAATACCCGCTACCCGGGCAATTCTGCAGGAGCTATCTGGTATTCTACCTATGCTACTAATCCTATATCCTTCCCTGTATCTTACCCGGATGGCAAATGGGCCGGACCGGTAAATAACGGGGGCTCCAACCCTTTTAACCTTGTACAAAATTCCGGCTATTCCACAGAGTTCAGACCCTCCATCCAATCCGTGTTATCCCTTAATCAGAAACTGGATGTAATTACTGAGGGACTGAGTGCGAATGCCCGTTTTTCTTTTGATACCTACAGCGAGTTTGACAATAGCAGGAAGGGGGTGAACGACCTCTTCTATGCACCGGGCAGGGATGAAAACGGTAACCTGGTCTACAATCAAACCAGGATCGGAAACACCTATCTGGGTTATGAAGCGTCATCTACCGGTGAACGCATGATGTACCTGGAAGGCAATCTCACTTACGATCACAACTTCGGTAAACATAATTTCGGCGGGCTGCTGGTTGGAAGTATCCGGAACCGGCTCAGAGGTGTTGCACCTAATTTAAAAACAGCCATTCCTTATCGTAATCAAAGTGTTGCTGCAAGGGTTACTTATTCATATATGGATAAATACCTGGCGGAAATAAATATGGGCGCTACCGGTTCAGAAAATTTTGAGCAAGGTAAAAGATGGGGCTATTTCCCTGCGGGCTCTGTGGGATGGGTCATCTCAAAAGAAAACTTTTTCCTGCCATATACAAAAGTGATCAGCCTTTTGAAGATCCGCGGATCTTATGGTATGACAGGAAATGACCAGATTGACGGGGATCGCTTTGGCTATCTCACCTATTATAACGGCGCCAGCGGCGTGTCTTTCGGTAGCTCAGGCACACCTTCCTATACTGGTGGTATCAATGCTGATGTGATCGGCACACAAAACCTTACCTGGGAAAAATCGGCAAAAACGGATATTGGTTTGGAACTGGGAATTTTAAATAAGCTGAATATCGTTGTAGATGGATTCCAGGACAAGAGAAGCGCCATTCTTGTTGCCCGCCAATCTATATCACCGATCGCGGGGTATGGTGGCAGCAGTATTTTTGGCAACATAGGTGAAATGGTGAATAAAGGAATAGATGGTAGTGTAGAATACACCGGCCACATTGGTAAAGAGGTGTCTATTCGTATATTCGGTAACGTTACCTATGCAAAAAATAAGATCATTTACGCAGATAACCCTATTGCACTTTATGCCTATGCCCAACAGGAGGGACATAAATACGGCGAGTTCAAAGGCTACCAGAGCCTGGGTCTTTTTACCAGCCAGGACGATGTGGATAAAAGCCCGCAACAGTTCAGGGTGGTGCATCCGGGGGATGTAAAATATGCGGATCTGAATAACGATGGTAAAGTAGATGGTAATGATCAAACCTACCTGGGCAAATCCAGCTTTCCTACCTGGTCATACGGTTACGGCTTTAATATTGGTTATAAAAGATTTGAGCTCTCCGCTGTTTTTGCCGGCGTAGCCGATGTAGGCATTATGGCTAATGGCACAGGTGTGATGGGCAATGGCGCCGGTGCGGATGGGGTAGGTGTAGTACCCTTTGCAGGTATGGGGCAATATACCGCCAGCGTATTGGAAGATATGACGAATCGCTGGACAACAGAAAATCCAAGTCAGCATGTGCATTATCCGCGACTTACCGTTGCCAACATCAACGATAATAACTATTTAAACAGCAGCTGGTGGATACGCGATGGCAGCTTTATGCGCCTGAAACAGGCTACTTTCAGCTACTCCTTTATTACGCCGGATATGAAACGCAAAGGGATCAGCAGCCTCCAGGTATACACCACGGCTACCAACATGCTTACATTCACGAAGTTTAAATTATGGGACCCGGAACTGGGAGTTTACGCGTCAAGGTATCCTTTCCCGAAAACCGTTACCCTGGGTGTAAGAGCGCAGTTTTAATCAATGACCAAAAAGATCATCGTTATGACCAGATATAAATACCTGTTACTTCTTTTTGCCGGTATCACTACTATTACACTGGTGTCCTGCAGCAAGTACCTGGATAAAAAGCCGGACAATCTTCTTACAGAAGAACAGATCTGGCAAACCAGGGCCAACGCGGAAGCCTACCTGAGCAATATTTACAGCGCCCGCCAGGCAGGCGGCGATTATGCCGGTATCGGCGCGGCGGATGAATTGTCTGTTTCCATTCCCGGCACCACCGTAAGGTATATGGTAGGCGGCAACTGGAGCGCCTCCGATTGGTACTTCTACAACTGGGGTGGATATTATACAGCTATCCGGAAATCTTTCATCTTTGAACAAAACATTGATAAAGTGCCGGCCGATCAGCTGAGTAACGAATTGAAGGCACAGTACAAAGCAGAAAATCTTTTTCTCCGTGGTTACTTTTACTGGATGCTGTTAAGGCAATACGGCCCGTTTGTAAAACTTACCAGCACCGTGAGCCAGGATGAAGACATGAATAAGTATCCCAGGGCGCCTTTCGATACCTGCGTGAAATTTATCAACGACATGATGGATGGCGCCGCTGCCGGTCTCCCTTTTGTATGGAGCTCCTCCGGCAACAACGGTCGCGCTACCCGCGGCGCATGCCTTGCAGTTAAAGCAAAAGTAGCACAGTGGGCAGCCAGCCCCTTGTGGAATGGCAATCCTGCCCTTGCGTCATTTAAAAACCAGGATGGTACAGCATTGGCGCCGTCCGGCTATGATGTGAATAAGTGGCGCATTGCCGCGCAGGCAGCCAAAGCGATTATTGATTCCAACAAGTATAAGTTGTTTACTAATCTCGATAACGGCGGCACCAGCTTCGATCCGTTCCTTTCTGTACGCGATCTGTTCCTTACTTCCTGGAACGATGAAATCATTCTCGCATCTATGAATTGGCAGCGCTGGGGATACACCATTTGTTCGTCTCCCGGGCCGGCAGGATATAATTTGTATAACGCTACACAAAATGTAGTGGATGCGTTTTATATGAACAATGGTAAAACTATCACCGATCCTGCTTCCGGTTACGTGGAAACCGGCTTCGCCGCAAAGGATGGCGATCACTACTGGGAAAATAAGGAGGGCGACTGGAACATGTATGCCAAACGGGAACCACGGTTTTATGCATACATCGCTTACAACCGTCGTCCCGTGGTGGCAGCGGTATCTGTGGATGATAAAAATTATTTCTCTTCTGAAAAAAATAAAGATGGCAACGGGCGCCAGGAATTTTATTACAGTGGTAAATCAGGAATGCTGGGGATGGGCAGTAATATTATTACGGGCTACCTTCCTTCTAAATTACTGAGCCCGAATGATAACCTCCGCAGCATGTCTACCGATGCGTACCGGTCTCCGTATATCCTTATCCGTTACTCAGAAATTTTACTGGACTATGTGGAAGCACTGAATGAATATGATCCGGCTAACACCGATATCGTGAAATACCTTAACATGGTAAGAACACGTGCCGGCCTGCCTGGTATTGAAACAGTATATCCCGGTGCAGTAGGTAACCAGGAAGAAATGCGGAAGTACATCCTGCGGGAAAGACAAGTAGAGTTTTGTTTTGAGGGCGACAGGTATTACACACTTATCCGCCGGTTACTGATGAGCAAACCGGAGAACCAGGCGATCTATGGCATGAATGTAAATGCGAAAGATAACGACCAGGGATTTTCTTTCACCGGTTTTTATACACGCACCCTGTTCCAGAAAAGATACTGGGATAACAAAATGTACATGTTCCCCATCCAGCAACAGGACCTGGAAAGGGACCGTGCATTGGTGCAAAACCCCGGCTGGTGATTTCTTTACTTAATTCTTAATTAACTGCTATGATCAGGCCACTCAATTCATATATACTCACAGGCTGTTTACTGATAACTACTTTGTTGATCGGATGTTCAAAAGACAGCGATCTGAAACATGCAGACGGACAACCCGTATTGCTCAGCGACTTTATTCCCGCCACCGGCGGGGCCACCACGGAGGTATTGATCACCGGCGATAATTTTTCCGCAGACACATCGGATATCAGTGTTACCATCAATGGTCAGCGCTGTGCTATCGTGAACGCCAATACGAAACAGATCATGGTAATAGTACCAAAGAAATGTGGTACAGGTAACCTGGTGGTGAAAGTAGGGAAAGACAGTGTAACCAGCAGCACGCCGTTTACTTATGTGTTTTCCAGAACCGTTACTACACTTGCAGGCAATGGTACCGCAGGTTTTGCTAACGGAAAAGGCGCTGATGCGCTGTTTAACTTCAACGGGCAGAGCTGGTACCGCATGATGGGAATTGCTGCCGACGATAACGGGAACGTATATGTGGCAGATCCGGGCAACGCCTGCATCCGCAAAATAGATAGCGCAGGTAATGCCTCTGTACTGGCCGGTAGCCCCGGTAATGCCGGCGGGGATGACGGTAAAGGACCTTCAGCGCGTTTCCAGATCCCATACGGCGTGGCCTTGGATGCACAAGGCAATGTGTATGTAGCAGACCCGGGCACCTGGAGCATCCGCAAAATTACCCCTGATGGCACCACTACCACACTTGGAGGCACTGTGCAGGAGCCATGGAATGTAGCGGTAAATAAAACCTCCGGTAAAGTATACTATTGCAGCAATGGAGGCGGAAGCGTTTTTGAAATGAGTGCCAATGGCAGCAGCACCGCTATTATAAACGGTATAGCCGGTCCGGGTGGTATGGATTTCGATAAGGCCGGTAACCTGTATGTATCCAGTAATACAGCGCATACCATTATCCGTTTTAAGGCGGATACCTGGGAACCCACTGTGATAGCAGGATCAACCGGGGTTGCCGGATATGTGAACGGAACGGGTACTGCAGCGAGATTTGCCAATCCATGGGGATTGGCAGTAGATGTTTCCGGCAATATTTACGTGGCCGGTAACGGCAGCTATGGCGCTAATGCCGATGAAAGTATCCGTGCTGTTTCCGCCAATACCTGGAATGTGATCACTTACGCGGGTAGCAATGCTGCTGGTTTTGCGGATGGCATTGGAGCTGCTGCTTCATTTAATGCACCAATGGGTGTGGCGGTAAATAAGGATGGCGTAGTATATGTGCTGGACAAAAATAATAACAGGGTGAGGAGAATAATTTCTGAATAAACTGATATGTAAACCCGCGGCGGCGGTGCCTTACTGCTGCCGTTTATTTTTAAAAGATGTTAAACAGGAACATGTACTTATTACTATTCACTATGCTGGCCGGCGCCTGTAGTAAAGGATCTGATACCGTTACTCCCGTTGATGCCGCACAAACACATACCTATTACGTGGCGGAAAATGGAGATAACTCCGCCGCCGGTACTATCAACAAACCAGTGCGCAGTATTAACATTGCCCTGGCCAAAGCCCTTCCGGGCGATACGGTAATGGTGCGGGCAGGCAGCTACCCGGAAAAGGTAGTATTCCCACGTTCAGGGCGGCTGGAAAAGCTGATCACCCTTAAGGCTTATCCCGGTGAGAAAGCCGTGATTGATGGCGCCGGAATGATTGTTACCGGCCGGGAAGCGCTGGTAACCATCAGTAATACCAGTTATATAGTACTGGAAGGATTTGATATCTGCAACCTGAAAAGTACCGCAGCAGGCGCCAATGTGAATGGGATCACAGCAGACGCTGGAGCCGGCAATATCATCATCCGGAAAAATAAGATTTATAACATAGAACATAATGTAGATCCTTCGCAGGGCCGTAGCGGTCATGGTATTGAAATTATTGGCAACACGGCTGATGCAATGAAAAACATCCTCGTGGAAGATAATATCATTCATGATACTAAAACAGGTTATAGCGAGAATCTTACGATCAATGGCTATGTAGATGGATTTATTATCAGGAGAAACATTATTTACAATACCGAAAACATTGGTATTGATGCGGCAGGTGGTTACGCGGCCAATACCAATCCTGCACTTAACTATGCGAGGAATGGCGTGATCAGCGAAAACGAACTGTATAACATCGACATGACCCGAGGGCCCGTTGGCGGCGTGCATGGCCATGGCGCTATAGCTATTTATGTGGATGGCGCGCGGAATATTACCGTGGAAAGGAACCGCATTCATGACGCGGACCGTGGTATCGGCATTGTGAGTGAGAATGATGCTTATCCTACCAGTAACTGTATTGTACGGAATAATTTTGTATATAACTGCTGGCGCACCGGTATTTATCTCGGTGGTTACCTGGGTTACACTTCAGGTGGTACGCGCAATTGCTACGTGGTGAACAACACCCTTTTGTTCAACGACCGGGAGCCAGGCGCCTTCGGCGAAATAGAAGGAGAGATCCGGCTTACCGAACAATGTTTTGATAATGTGATCCGCAACAATATCGTATATGCGAGACCGGTAGATATTTTTATACATAAATACACCAATACGGGATCGGGCAATGTTATCGACAATAATCTTTATTTCACCACCGGCACACCGCAATGGATCTGGAACGGTACCAACACAAATATCATTACTGATTTCAATACCTGGAAAACTACTTCCGGTACAGATGCCGGTTCAGTGTATGGCATAGACCCGTTGCTCATCAGTACTACGGCGCCGGATCTGCATATTACCGCCAATTCGCCTGCGCGTAATACCGGAGCAGTTATTTCAGAAGCGGTGAACGGAAGTGTTGACATTGATGGTAATGCACGCATCGTAAATAATAAGATCAGTAAAGGAGCACAGCAGTGATAAATCCCCTTTTTACGTGATTGATGATAACAGATTCTTATCGTAGATTGAAGTAACCTAAATCTGTATCAATATGAAAAAGAAAATCACCTCAAAGCTGAAGCTCACAAAAATTACCGTGGCCAGTCTTAGCAAAGCGCCACAGGAGAAAAGTAAAGGCCGTACACTGCCAACCACGCAGTTCATTTCCTGCGGAGAAACTTTTTGGGTATGCTAATAGCCGGATGCCCAATGGCTAAAGTTTGTTTTAGTTGAATTGAACCCGCTGTCACAGGCGGGTTCAGTGTTTAATACTAAAAAAGCATTACGGTATCGTAATGCTTCCCTTCTTATAATGTTGCTTCATACTCCGGGTAATCAGTATACCCATGTGCAGCTCCTCCATAGTGTAATGCCCGGTCGGGCGGATTCAAAGGCCAGTTATTTTTCAATCGTTCCGTAAGATCGGGATTAGCAATAAAAGGTTCTCCCCATGCAGCCAGGTCGATGATGCCGGCGCTTAAATACTGTTCCGCTTTTTCCCGGTTCATGCCACCGGCAAGAATGATCACGCCGTTGTATTGTTGCCGGAACCTTTCCATGAAGCCTTCCGGTAAAGCAAAGCTGCCTCTCGACTGCTGATCCATGATATGGATGTAAGCGATGTTTCGTTTGCCAAGTTCAGTGGCAAGATATTGGTAAGTAGCTTCCAGCTCATCGTAGTGCGGCATTTCATGCAGGCCGCCATACGGGGTAAGACGGATGGCTACTTTTTCTGCGCCTATGTTGGCAATACATGCATCGATGGCTTCGAGTAAAAAGCGGCTACGGTTAACGATGCTGCCGCCATATTCGTCGCTGCGGTTATTCACAAAAGGATTGAGGAACTGTTCGATCAGGTAGCCATTGGCGCCGTGCAGCTCTACGCCGTTGAAGCCGGCTTTCACTGCATTGGCGGCGGCATTGGCAAAGTCCTGTACCACTGCTTTTACGCCTGCTGTAGTTAGCGCTACAGGAACAGCGCAGGTTACAAATGCTTCCCGGCCGTTTTCATCATAGCCCCATGCATGTGAGTGCGCAGCCTGGATGTTGGAAGCGCTTACCGGCGCAATGCCACCAGGTTGATTGGTAGTATGCGATACGCGACCCACATGCCATAGTTGTGTGAATATTTTGCTGCCTGCTGCATGAGCGGCGCTGGTAACCAGTTTCCAGCCTTCCACCTGCTCCGGGGTGAACAGCCCGGGAATATGTAATACACCCGATGCGGTAGGAGAGATGGAAGTGCCTTCCGTGATGATGAGGCCTGCGTTGGTACGCTGACGGTAGTACAGCGCATTCATTTCATTGGGAATCCCGTTTGGATTCCGGGCGCGGGTCATAGGCGCCATCACGATCCTGTTCTTTAATGTGAGGCTTTTGCCGGTATATGGTTCAAATAACATTGGCTGTTTTTTTAATAGTTGGATAATCTGTATAACCTGCTGCGCCGCCTCCGAAGAATTTAGATCTGTCGGGTTCATTTAACGGTAGCTGGTGCTGCAGCCGGTAAGGAAGATCCGGGTTGGCAATGAATGGCCGGCCAAAGGCAACCAGGTCTGCCCAGCCGTTCTGTAATGCTTCTTCGGCCCGGGCAACGGTATATTTACCCGCGTAGATAAGGGTACCGGAGAAAGCTTTCCGGTAGGCTTCCTTGAATGCTGCCGGCATCACGGGGGCATTGTCCCAGTCGGCTTCCGCAATATGAATATATGCAATGCCTATATCGTTCAGTACTTTCGCTGCTGCAATGTAGGTTTCTTCCGGGTGATCGTCCATGGCGCCCATCAGCGTGGTTAAAGGCGCCTGGCGTATGCCTACGCGGTGTTTCCCGATGGCGTTGGCTACGGCCGTTACTACTTCTTTCAAAAAACGCAAACGGTTTTCCAGCGAACCGCCGTATTCGTCTGTACGGTGATTGGTTTGTGAGTCAATAAACTGCTCAATCAGGTAACCGTTGGCGCCATGCAGTTCCACGCCATCAAAACCTGCAGCAATGGCATTTTTGGCAGCCTGGGCAAAATCGTTGATAATAGCCTTTATTTCAGGCCTTGTAAGTTCACGGGGCATAGAGTGCTGCACCATTTCCCCGGCGCCGCCTTCGGGCCCTTTTCCTGCCGGATCGGCAAATACTTTCACACCTTCTGCAAGAATAGCGGAGGGTGCTACCGGGGCAGCCCCGTTTTCCTGTATGGAAGTATGCGATACCCGCCCCACGTGCCATAATTGTGCGAAGATGACCCCGTTATTGGCATGTACCGCATCCGTTACCTGTTTCCAGCCGGCTACCTGGTCGTTGTTATATATGCCCGGCGTCCAGGCGTAGCCCTGGCCCTGCCGGCTGATCTGTGTACCTTCTGATATCAATAGCCCGGCGCCTGTTCTCTGACTGTAATATCCGGCCATCAGTGAAGTGGCTACATCACCACGGGCGGCCCTGGATCTGGTCATCGGCGGCATTACTATCCTGTTTTTCAGGTGAAGTCCGCCTAATTTATAATCTGTAAAAAGCATCGTTCAAATATTTTGATAAGGCAAAATTCCTTCAAAATATATTATCATCATAATTATTTAACTTATACCTTTGTATCATTAAAATGATAATACTATGGGACTCAACCTGGAATGGCTCCGTACCTTCAAATCCATTTATGAGCAGGGTTCGCTCACCGGTGCGGCGCAGGAACTCTTTATTTCACAGCCGGGCGTAAGCCTGCACCTCAATTCCCTGGAAGCATATACCGGTTATAAACTGTTTGACCGCTCCGCTAAAAAGCTGGTGCCCACAGAAAGAGGCAAGGTGATCTATAACTTTATAGAGGAGCCTTTGCTTAAACTGGAAAGTGCAGAGCAGCTTTTCCACAAAAGCACAAAGGCCGGCAGGGCTACCATCAGTATAGGTATGTGTTTCGAAACCTTTCAGTATACCCTGGAAAAATATATTGCCACCCTGCCGTTTAATGTGATCATCAAATTCGGCGATTATCCGCAAATGATCAACGACCTTGATAAAGGCCTGCTGGACCTCATCATCACCCCGCAGAAAGGGGATCAGAAAAACCTGGAATTTAAACCGTTTTCGAAAGAAAGGATTGTGCTGGTAGCTGACGGGAAAACAGATGTGAAACCATTGCACACATTATTAAAGAAGAAGGATATGAAGGCCGCGGAAAACTGGTTGAGGGAGCAGCTGTGGTACAGCACCGCAGCAGATATGGAACACCTGAAACGTTTCTGGCAGCTCAACTTCCGGCATCACATGGATTTCAAACCAAACTATATTGTGCCTAACATCTGTTCTATTGTACGTTGCCTCAGCGGCGGAACAGGGTTTTCAGTAGTCCCTGATTTTTTATGCACACAGGAAATTGAATCAGGCGCCATGAAACTGGTATGGGAAGGTGAGCCGGCCATTGAAAACACACTGTATTTCGGCACCCGCAAAAAAACAATGTACGCTGGAGAAATAGACCAGGTACAACAGATCTTTACCGGGGAATTTCGCGGACCCTTACTCGTGAATAGTAACGCCCGGCGCAACTAATGACTTAATATATTCAGTAGGTGTAAGACCGGTGATCTTTTTAAAATACTGGTTGAAAGATGACTTGGCCTTAAAGCCGCAATCATACGCCAGTGTCAGCACATTCACAGGCAATGCTTTTTCATTCATGAAACGGATCTGTTCCATGGCCCGCCGGATCCGCCACTCGCTGATGTACTGGTAGAACGATTTGCCGGCATAACTGTTCAGCGTTTCCGAAATATGATATTTGCTGATACCTGTTCCCTGCGCAAGTTTGTCAAGGTTTAGCTCCGCATCCGTGTAGATCCTGGTTTTATGAAGATGTGCTTCCAGCACCTGCAGTACCTGCCGCTGCTCTTCGGCACTGAGCTGCATTTTGCGCGCAGGTTGTATCTCCGCCACTGCCGGAGGCGCGTCGGCCTTTGCCGGCTGTAAGCCCATAATTCCCACGTACTTATACCGGATGATCACCAGGCACACAACTAACAGCAACGAGTATATGATGTCCCTGCAGATAATATTATAGGAGCCGTGCAGCATATGAAGGGATTGCGCCGTTTTAAATCCCAGCGAAATTATACTTATAGTACCCAGCAGGTAACTGATACTGTTGATCAGTTTCTTCTCCTGCAGCATATCAGGTAACTGCTTCGCAATGCGGAGCGATGATCCCGGGAAAAGGAAGCCGAGTACCATCATCATCCAGGTAGTGGTTTCATTATAATAATACAGCACGGCATGGCCTGCATCGGCAGACCACATCAGCACACATACTACCGTAAGATAGCCTACTGCACCAAATATAAATGGCAGAAAAACATACCACCGCGAAGCAGGTATGAATGCAGCGTTCCGTCGCTGGCAGGCATACAGATATAATAAAGGGCCGTAACAAAAGCCGATAAACGTATTCATCTGCGTACGCACTTCATGGTCGTTCACAAACGAATAGATACAGAATTTAATAGCGAGATGCGCAGCAATGCTGCACAACAATAAGATCAGCAGGAAGTCGGCCTTGCTGCGCAGCTTACTGCTGCTTAGCAAGGCTACGGCAGTTAGCGCCTGAAATGCTCCGATGGCAATAACATATATCATAGTGCGGATATGCCACCGAAAGTATAAAACCAATATTACCACAATGTTAAACCTGCTGTTGCTACCGGTTGTATCCCCATTTGGTAATGATTTCGTAACACATGTTAAGGCGTTGATTTCCAATAAAAGTGAGTACGTTTAAACCGAAAAATACGTATACACGTAGCAGTAGTTGGATGCGGTCGAACGCATGCTCAGTAACCTCCACTTTTGCTGAAAAATACCTTCACATGGATCGCATTTTTAAACCATTAAAACATAGCAGCTGCTGCACATTGCTGCTCCTGCTGGTAATAACAGGCACGGCAAAGGCACAAACCATTAAAGGAATCATTAACGGAAGAGAAGGACACCTGCCCGGCGCTTCTGTGCAAACCGCCGGCAGCAAACTGGGTACTGCCACGGATCTGAACGGCGCATTCACCTTAAATGTACACACCACCGGTAAAGTAACCTTGCTGGTATCTTACATAGGACATGAAACACAAACACTGGAACTGACGGTGAAACCCGGCATCAACGACGCAGGCAACATTATCCTGGCGCCCACCGGCGGTAAACTGGGGGAGGTACTGGTGAAAGGAACCATGGCGCCTTCTACTGTAAAAGCGCTCAGTATTAAAAAGAACTCCCTCGCCATCATGGACGTTATTGCGGCAGATGCCATCGGGAAATTACCGGACCGCAATGCGGCAGAAGCAGTACAACGTGTACAGGGAGTGGCGGTAGCCCGCTACCACGGCGAAGCGGATGCCGCTACGGTAAGAGGTACGCCGTTCGCATGGACGTCGATCCTCTTCAATGGCAGCCGCCTGCCCAGCGCCAATGTACTGGGCAACCGTAACTCCGTACTGGATGCGGTTCCTTCAGAAATTATCCAATACGTGCAGGTGGCAAAAGCCATCACACCGGATATGGAAGGCGATGCAATTGGCGGGTCCATTAACTTCATTACCCGTACCGCCCCGGCTAAAAGAACACTGAATGTAAGCGCTGCCGGCGGGTACAATACTTTCTCCAAAGATGCTACCTACAATGCTTCACTCGTGTATGGCGATCGTTTTTTTAAGGATAAACTGGGCGTAATGATTGCCGGCGCTATCTGGGACCGTCAATGGGGAACGGATGCTTTTGAAGTAGCCTACAACACGGCTTTGCCCGATCCTGTCCAGCAGAAATCTATCAGCACCGTGATGCTTAAGCGGTATATGGGAAAACGCCAAACCTATGGCGCCAACGTTGGACTGGAATACAAATTCAACGCCGCCCATAAAATATTCTTCCGCGGGCTGATGGATAAGTTCAACGATATACGCCCGGTGTACGAATCCTATGTGGATTATAATAACAGCCGCTATCAGTACAATTATCGCTACTCGTATTACCAGACCGTGCTTAACGGAGGAGAACTGGGTGGCGAACACCAGCTGTCTTCCAAAGTGAAAATGGACTGGGCTGTCAGCGACTATTACACCAAATATTTCCTTGAAACACCGCCCACCAATAATAACAAAGGCTTGCCTATCGCTACTTTCCGCCAGAAGATCACCGGCGGTTTCAATAATCTTTCTAAAGATGGAAAACGGTACTGGGGCTTCGATTCCCCGGAAGGTATTGGCGGCGCCCCGCTGCACTTTGATGCCGGTATAAAAAACAGCGGGGAAGTAATGGACCCGTCAAAGCTTACACTGCAACAGCTGGTGATTGCCCAGCTGGATACAAAGGAAGAAGATAAAACCGCACAGCTGAACTTTAAAGTGAGCGCATCTTCCAGGGTAAACCTGAAATTCGGCGCCAAATACCGCCATAAAGACCGCGCCGGTATGTACGGTTCCAACATCGTATACCTGCCCGGCGCTGCACTGGGCATTCCAAATTCGCCGGGGTTGCTGCCGCTGAATACATTACAAACTACTGACTTCCCGGTTCGCGGGGGTTTCTTCCAGGGTCTGAAAGGCAACTACGATCAGTTCATGGTGGATCCAATTACCAAACAACAGCTGTTTGATTTATATGATACCGCTGCACTGCGTAAGAACGGCTTCGCAGATTATACCTCGAAATCCAATGCCACCAACATTTATACAGGCACAGAAAATGTAGCCGCAGCCTATGCGATGGCAGAAGTGGATGTGACAGATAAACTGAAAATGATTGCCGGTGTGAGAAATGAATACACCACATTTACCCTGCATGGCTCAAAGGCTACCGCTGAAGGCACACCAAAAGAAACCATTATTACACCGGCTAAGGTGAAAAATAATTACAATGCCCTGCTGCCCATGCTGCATCTCAAATACAGCATCAACGACCAGGCAAACCTGCGTGCAGCCTATACCCGTACTTTCATCCGCCCTAACTTCACCGATCTTACTCCAGGTGAATCTGTGGATAACACAGGTGCCAATGTAACCATTACCAAAGGAAACCCGGATCTGCAGCCTACCTTCTCCAATAACTTCGACCTGATGGGTGAATATTATTTCAGGAATATCGGTCTTATTTCGGGTGGTGTTTTCTACAAACAGATCAGCAATGTGATTTTTGCAGACAAAAACTACTATGTGGAAAATGGCGTGAACTATGTGGTGGCGCAGGCAAAGAACCTGAATAATGCTTCACTCACCGGGCTGGAAGCCGGCATCAACAAGCGGTTCGATTTCCTGCCAGGCATCCTCAGCGGATTAGGCGCAGAGCTGAATTATACTTTTATCAGTTCAACGGTGGAGGTACCAAGAACGGTAAGCGGAAATAAGATCACCGATAAAACCAGCCTGCCTAACCAGTCGCGTCACCTCTTCAACAGTATCCTCTTTTATGAACGTAAAGGCGTTATGGTCCGTATTGCCGGCAACTACCGCGGCGCTTCCGTGGAAACCATCAACCAGCAACTGGGTAAAGATTTCTATATATGGACAGATAAAAACTTTACGGTAGATGCATCTGCCACTGTGAACATCACTTCTAAAATACGGGTGTTTGCAGAACTTAATAACATTACAAACGAACCGCTGAAAACCTATATGGGTGATAAGCGCCGTATTGCTGCTGAAGAATGGTATGGCAGTCGCGGTCAGGCAGGCATCCGCTGGGATATCATCAAATAATTCATCTCTCCTGATTCATCTCTCAAAAAAATAACAAACAACATATGAAAAAAATAATGTTGGTACTGGCAATTGCCTTACCGGGGGCAACTTTTGCCCAATTAGCCGATAGCGCTCAACGGGTAGTGCGTATGCAGGGAACTGTGAACTTCCGCGATGTAGGCGGATATAAAACAAAGGATGGTAAAAAGGTAGTATGGGGAAAAGTATTCCGTTCCGCCGATGTAAGCCACTTAACAGACCAGGATCTTACCGTGCTGGAACAAAAACATATCCATACAGTTATTGATTTCCGTGGTGTGAAAGAATCCGCAGCTGCGCCAGACCATTTGCTGCCAAAAACAGATTACCTGTTATGCCCGGCGGGGAGTGACAGTCTTCCCGGTGCTGCACAAATGAGCGAGATCATTAAGAATGGCAATTTCCTGGAGAAGTTCTATGGCAATACCCAATACCTGGGCGACCGTTACAAGCCGCTGTTCCAGAAGCTGCTGGTATTGCCCGCCAATGAATCCATCATGTATCATTGCACCGGTGGCCGCGACAGAACCGGTATGGCTACCGCTTTGTTCCTCTATGCACTGGGCGTACCGCAGCAAACCATAGAAGCCGATTTCACGGCCAGCAATGTATACCTGATGCCTATGAACAAACGGATGTTCCGGGGTTTACAACAAAGCACCGGTATGGATGAAGAAACTATCCGTAAGGCGCTGGAACTGCGACCGGAGTTACTGCACAGCCTTTTTAACGCTATTAAAGGTAAATACGGTACAGTAGAGAATTTCTTTGAGAAAGAATTGGGTATCGGTGAAAAGGAAAGGGCGATCCTGAAAGAGAAGTATACTATTTAGCGGTTTAAGCGGAGGGGCGCACCCTCCGCTTAAACTATTCCTTTAATCCTTTAACCAGCCCTACAATGGCCAAACCGCAGATGGCCATAATGGCAAAAGACCAGCGCAAACTGGTAGCCTGGGCTACCAATCCTACCAATGGCGGTACCACCATAAACCCGAGGTAACCGATGGTGGAAATGGAAGCCAGTGTTTGTCCGCTGTTGGTACTCTTCGATCTGCCTGCCAGGCTGAATACCAGCGGAACCACACATGCCACGCCAAGCCCCGCAAAAATAAACCCGATACCGGCGGTAACCGGATAAGGCAGCACAATGGCCAGCAGTAACCCGGTAAGTATAAACCAGCCGCTGTACATCAGCATTGATTTGATACCCAGCCTGTTCACCAGCCTGTCGCCAATAAACCGGCCGGTGGTCATAGCCACCATGTATATGCCAAATGCCGCTACTGCAGTAGGTTTGCTGGCCCCAACAATTTTTTCAAAATACAACCCGCTCCAGTCGTACATCGTGTTCTCCGTTGCCATACAGGCAAAACAGATCAGGGAGTATTTCAGCAATGATTTATCAGGAAGTGCAAATGCCGGCCTTTTTACCGTTTCTTTTACCGGCTCATCCGGAAGCGTTTTGGGATAATAATACATGGTAAATACCAGTAATAATACACTTACCATCAGCAGATGATAAGAAGGAGCCACGTTCATAGTTACCATGAGGTAGCCGATCGCTGCGCCGGCAAAGCCTGCCACGCTCCAGATCCCGTGGAAGGTGGTCATAATGGATTGCGGAAACAGGTGCTGTACCTGCACCGCCTGCGCATTCATGGAAAGATTCAGCAGGTTGCGGGCAGAACCGAAGCAAAACAGTACCAGCGCCAGCTGCCAGATACTGGTGGTAAAGCCCGGAAGGCTCAGTATCAGGTTAAATACCATGGCGCCAAACACCATGATCTTCCTGCTGCTGAACTGCCCCAGTAGTTTGCCGGTAATGGGCATGGTAAGCATCAGCCCGATAGGCAGCGCCAACAGCACCAGCCCAAACTGCGCTTCATTTAAGTGCAACTGTTGCTTAATGGAGGGGATCCTGGAAGCCCAGGAGGAATAACCTAATCCGGAGATGAAAAAGAAGACGGAAATAGCGATGCGGTATTGCCTGGCATCGGTTTCATTTTGAATATCTGCTAACATGATCTGCGCTACACACCTGTTTGTGGCATTGACGGTGCAAAATTAGGCAAATCCGGGGAGATTTGGCCCGGAAATGTGCTGATTATACCGGGCACCATTAGTTGATTGAAATAGTATAAGATTTGGGAAAGAAAGTGTCAGTAAAGTATTGGATCCGTCCGTATTTTTATTGACAACCTGTAACACACATTTTATCCGACCCGGGACAGCAGCTGATAAATACTAAATCATTTCTATGGAACATACAATGAAGAATGCCATCATGCAGGTGGAACAGTTGCAGGAACAGTACGAGCAGCTGGTGAAACGCAGCAATGAACCCGCAGGTAACTACAACGGGATCTTTAACCGCTATAAACACCCGGTACTAACGGCAGCGCATATACCCTTTTTCTGGAAATACGACCTGGATCCGGACACTAACCCATACCTGCAGGAGCGTATTGGTATCAATGCCGTATTCAACGCCGGCGCTATCCGCCTTAATGGTAAATTTTATCTCGTAGCAAGGGTGGAGAGCAATGACAGGAAATCCTTTTTCGCAGTGGCAGAAAGCCCTAATGGTATTGACAACTTCCGTTTCAGGGATTATCCTGTTGCATTGCCACAGCTGGCCGATAAGGAAACGAATGTATATGATATGCGTTTAACCCGGCATGAAGACGGATGGATCTATGGCCTGTTCTGCGTGGAGCGCAGAGACCCTGCAGCAACCGCCGGAGATCAGTCGTCGGCTGTTGCGCAATGCGGTATTGTCCGCACCAGGGATTTGCTCGCCTGGGAGCGGCTGCCGGATCTGAAAACAAGCTCCCCGCAGCAGCGCAATGTAGTGCTGCACCCTGAATGGATAAACGGGAAGTATGCTTTTTATACACGCCCGCAGGATGGCTTTATTGATGCAGGTAATGGAGGTGGTATCGGCTTCGGACTGGCCGATGATATCACCCGTGCGGTTATTCATGAAGAACAGCTGCTGGATAAAAAAGTGTATCATACGGTGTATGAAGCAAAAAATGGACTGGGGCCCGCACCAATAAAAACCAGTAAAGGATGGTTACACCTGGCGCATGGCGTGCGTAATACCGCAGCAGGATTGCGCTATACGCTATACGTATTTATCACTTCGCTGGAAAACCCTGCTGAAGTAATATATAAACCCGCCGGTTATTTCATGGCGCCGGAAGGTGAGGAACGGGTAGGCGATGTATCCAACGTATTATTTTCCAATGGCTGGATAACAGACGAAGACGGGAACATCTTTGTATATTATGCGTCGTCGGATACCCGCATGCATGTAGCTACTACTACGGTTGACCGTATGCTGGATTATGCTATTAATACACCGGCAGACGGTTTTACATCCGATAGTACTGTACAACGTATATGCGGCCAGGTGAGTAAAAACCTGGATTTTATTAAATTTGCTTCTTAGGTGTGGCGCCGGTTGTAAAAAATAGGAGGATGTTATCCTGACAATTATTATTTTGTAGGAGAGATGATTACCGCGGTAATTATTTCTCCTTTTTTGTCAGTTAAATATCCACCTGTTATGCGCTTCTTCCTGTATTTTGTTAGCTGTTGCTTTTTTTATTTACCCGTGGTGGCCCAGGTGCCGGTTAACCTGAACGCTTACAAACCCTCTGCTGAAGCAAAAGTAAATGTAACGGACAAACTGCTTACAGCCGTGTGGCCTTCCGGCGCCAATCAGCAGGCGCAGATAGTGCTGGACCTGGAACCGGGAAAGCCGCTTATTCACAAACTCAGATGGAATACCGGGAAGAAAACATGGCAACCGGTGGCCTCAGACCTGCAACCGGTATTTTTTCTTACCACCGGCAAACGCGACCTGGTATCTCAGAATGGCTGGAATATCTTCTTTGATAAAACAGCAAAATTGCCCCGCACTACCTACCAGGTGCAATTACAAAAAGACAGTGTTGCCGTTACTACAGATGGCTCACGTACCATTATACGGGTGGCGGGCGCAACCGCAGGGCCTTTCAGCGGTGCAATAGAAATAACACTGTATAATGGCAGCGGGTTAATGAATATAGCCGCCGTAATGACCACCCAGATAGATTCCACTGCTATTCTCTATGACGCGGGACTAACGGCAACGGATATCCCATGGCAGCAAGTACGCTGGGCGGATCCTAAAGGTATCATGCAGTCTGTACCGGCGGTAAAAAGTGAACAAAGCACCAATGTAGCGGTAAAGTATCGTACCATTATCGGGGAAAGCAAAACCGGCAGCCTGGCTGTATTCCCTGCGCCGCACCAGTTCTTTTATCCGTTGGATAATTGCTTTAACCAGTCGTTCACCTGGTACGGGAATAATTATAATAAAACAGCGCCGGGATTTGGCATTGGCATACGCCAGGAGCCGGAAGGCGATAAAAGATGGGTGCCCTGGTTTAACGCTCCTCCCGGAACTGCACAGCGCCTGCACTTCTTTTGCCTGCTCAGCAATACTACCGCAGATCACACATTACAGGAGGTACGCCGCTATACGCACAGCGATACCTATACACCGCTTCCCGGATACAAGACCATGAGCAGCCACTTTCACCAGGAACATACCGCAGATGTACTGAACAAAGTGTCTATGCCGGAAACTCCCGCATTTATACAGGCTTTCCGGGAAACCGGTGTGGACATTGTTCACCTGGGGGAATTTCATGGTCCGGGTCACCCGCGCGGTCCGGAAAACCAGCGTTTCCTTGAACAGCAAACACTGTTCAAAGAGTGTGAACGGTTATCCAATGCTAAGTTCCTGCTGCTGCCTGGCGAAGAACCCAACAACTTTTTCGGCGGCCACTGGATGAATATTTTCCCCAAACCGGTGTATTGGGTAATGGACCGTAAGCCCTCACAACCTTTTGTTGCCAATGATCCTGTGTATGGAAAAGTATACCACATAGGAAATAAAGAAGAGATGCTGCAACTGCTGCAAAAGGAAAAGGGAATGGCCTGGACAGCACATGCACGTACCAAAGGCTCTACCGGGTTCCCTGATAAATATAAGGAAGAAGCTTTTTTTGCATCGCCACAGTTTATGGGGGCGGCCTGGAAAGCTTTACCTGCCGACCTTTCGCAGCCATATCTCGGCAAACGTGCATTAGACCTGCTGGATGATATGGGCAACTGGGGTTTCCGTAAAACAATGATTGCAGAAGCCGATCTTTTCCGTATTACACCGGAAGATGAATTATATGGACACCTGAATGTAAACTACCTGCAGCTGGATCACCTGCCTGCTTTTAAAGACGGGTGGCAACCTGTTCTTGATGCCATGCAACAGGGAAGGTTTTTTGTTACTACCGGTGAAATACTGTTGCCCGCTTTTACCGTGAATGGAAAACCCTCCGGCAGTATAATCCCGGCGACGCAGAAAGGAGTAGTGAAAGTAACTGCCAGTTGGACTTTCCCGCTTAATTATGCAGTAATTATCTCCGGCGACGGGGAAAAAACTTACAGGGATAAAATTTTACTGCATGATACAAAAGCATTCGGCTCGAAATCGTTCACCTTTAATATCAACCTGGAAAACCGTAAATGGGTACGCTTTGAGTTGTGGGATGCAGCTGCAAACGGTGCGTTTACACAGTGTGTGTGGATAAAGTAACCGGGTGTAAATCCGCTTCATTTACCGGCTTGAAAGCATCTAACGGAGATGAACACACGAAGCAGCAATAACCTGCCGGCAGCTCACTAAATAGGGTACCTGCAGGAATCTGCTGCTCCGGATCGCCGGCAATATCATCATACACGGTTAAGCATTCCGTGCATTGATGCACCGTTCTTTCTACCGCCGTTACCGCTACCAGTGATTGTTGTTCCGTTACATAATGCTGCAGCACATTGGCCTCGCTTTCCTGCTCATAAAAGGTTCTGCACAGCGATACAATATAAGGACCCAGGTGCTCTTTGGAAACGCCTTCGCGATATAACAGCAATTGTGCGGAATTGGCATTGTAACCAGCTGTATAAAGAATGTCGTAGCGCTGCATATATTTCAGCTTGCTGCCATGCCTGTTTTCCTGCTTGCGGATCACCACCGTACCAAAAAGACTGGCCGGCCGGTTAATCCTTACACTAAAACATAAACCATAGGTCCGCACGTCGGCGGTATCAAAATAACGGATGATATGCCGCTTCAGTACAAGCCCGTCTTCGCAGTTGTCTTCCACCTGCCAGTTCAGCTCATTGGCAGCATGACGTACATTGATACCATATTTTCCCAGCACATAATCCCATAGCTTGCGATGGGCGGGCTCAATATTTTTAATGATAAGCGATTTCCATGGCGTGGCATACAGTTGCCCTACACGGGTTTCCAGGCAAATAGTGCATACTTCTCTCAGGAAAGCTATCGGAAAATCTTCGTCTCTCCGGTAAATACCCAACCAATAACTATTATCGTGTTTGTTAAAACCTTCGTAGTAGGGCAAATGAAAAGCAGGAAGATCCGGATCTTTATCTTTAGGGCGACTGATATATTTCGCGGCCTGTTTTACCTGCTGGTACACTTCTTCGGGCGAGTCGCCCTCATTAATGCTTTGCTCCAGCTGCCTGCTCATAGCTGCAATGTTATTGGTATAAATGAGCTCAGGCCATGCGTACAGCTGCTGGCTTCCCGGCATGCGGATGTACAGGTACCAGTAATGTAAGCTGTCGGAACTGATCCAGTTGATATGCCCGGTGAACAGCGGTACAAATGTTTGCTGGCTGTCGCATATATTGATCTTTAATGACGGCGTATAGTCGAACCCGTTAAAAACATCTTTATAAATTCCCTCGCTCAGCCAGCTGTTGTGGATAAAGATGCCGGCGGCAGGATAGGAACTCATAATGTTGGGCTGTGTGGTAATAGGTAATTGTTTTTCCGCACAGCTGTTTTTAAAGGCAGCAATGCCTTTATCCGGTACATCTATCAGCAGTTGTTGCCGCAACCCGAAACGTACATGTGTGGCATGTGCAGCGGCCGCCGTATCCAGCAGCTCCAGCAGGTAGCCCGGTGAAATAATGCCACCGGTAAAGTTAACGGATAAGGTATGCGTATGTTTAGCCATAATTATACGAGTGCCGCTGCGGTTTTTTGAATAGATTTTTCCAGTAATGCCTTCACCTCCGATTTACAGCTGCCACAGCCGAGCCCGGCGCCGGAAGCCTGGCAAAGCTGTTGCAGGTTATCGCAGCCACCGGCTATTTTTTCCATGATATTGCCTTCGCCTACATTGCCGCAGGAACATACCAGCCTGCCAACTACCGGTGTGCCCTTTTTGCCGGAGCGTAAAAGCTCCAGTCGCTTATCAGATAACTCTATCTTTTGCTGGATAAGATCCCTGAATTCAATAAACTCCGATTTGTCGCCAATCAGGATAGCACCCACCAGCTTGTCCTGGTGAATGATACATTTTTTATAGTACCGTTTCGCTTTGTCAATGAACACCACCTCTTCATATGCGGGATCTTTAGGCGTTTCCACCATTCCGAGCGAACAAAGATCGGTACCATGCATTTTCAGGATATTCATAAACAGGGAGCCCTGGTAATAGTTGCTGATATCGCCGTTCAGGTAACGCGCCACTACTTCCGCCTGTTGCTCCGCGGCAGCAGTAATACCATACAGCGTTCCGTTGAAGGCTGCAATTTCGCCTATGGCATATATTTCCGGGTCGCTGGTTTGCAGGTATTCATTTACCACCACACCGCGATTACATTCCAGCTGCGCAGCCTGCGCAAGTTCTATGTTGGGAACGGTGCCGATAGACATCACCACCGCCTGGCAGGGAATATACAAGCCACTTTTTAACTGGATGCCTTCCAGTTGTTCGTGCCCGGAAAAACGGTTGATCTCATCATTGTAGTAAATATCAATGCCCCTGTCGGTGAGCTCTTCATAAAGTAACTGCCCGCCAAGTGTATCCAGTTGCCGGTCCATTAACCGGGAAGTGCGTTGTATAACGCCAACGTCTATATTCATTTCTTTGAGAGATGCTGCCAGCTCAATCCCCAATAATCCACCCCCAGCTATCATTACTTTCCCCCTGGCGGGATCTATATGCTGTTTGAACGCATCTGCATCCATCCTGGTGCGCATGGTAAAAATGCCCGGTATGGCGGGAATATCACGGAGCGTGGCTGCCCGGCTGCCGGTGGCCATCAGCAGGATGTCATACGTATGTACGTTCCCATTACTATCTGTAAGTAATTTGCTGGCCCGGTCAATATGCGTAATGCTTACTCCCCGGTGTAGCGTAATGTTATAAGCTATTTCCTCTGCACGGGTCATTTTTACCAGCTGCTTCCACTGTTGTGTGCCGCTGATATAGTCCGGCAGCATAACGCGGTTATAGAACGGGAGATTTTCTTTACTGAACACTACTATTTCATCCGATGTATTCAGTTCTCGGTACGACTTTACAAAGCCGCAGGCCCCGGCTCCGGCGCCTATCACCACAATTTTCTGTACCGGCTTGCGGTAGCGCTCCACCTGTACTGCGGCATATTTAAAGTCTGGTTGTTTGGAAATGGGATCCAGTATGGTGCTGGTAAGATTGTTGGCGCGATGCAGGTCGTTCTGAAGTATTTTACCCCAATGCATAGGCAGGAACACTACTCCTTTTTTAATGGTATTGCTTAGCTGTGCTTTCACCCGCACGGTACCACGGCCATTGGTTACGGTAACAATATCGTCGGCCGAAATGCCGCGTTGCCGCGCATCTTCCGGGTGCATTTCCAGGAAGGAGGCGGAAATGTGTTGCTTCAGTTTACTAACCTTACCGGTTTTGCTCATGGTATGCCACTGGTCGCGTATACGGCCGGTGGTAAGAATTAAAGGCAGTTCGCTGCTGAGTGGCTCCGACCTGTTTTCATCGTCAAAGCTATGGATCACTGCCCGTTTATCGGGCGTGTAAAACTGGTGGTCGCGGAATAGCCGCGGCGTACCGCTGCCCGATTGATAGGGCCACTGCACACTGCGCTGCGCTTTGATAATGTTGTAGTTCAGCTCACTTACATCAATATTGGTACCCGCAGTAAGCCGGCAATGTTCATCGTATATTTCCGACATATTCGTATAGTCGAAGCCGTGATATCCCATTTTTTGTGCAAACCGGCAGATGATCTCTGCATCAGGCAGCGCTTCACCAGGTGCATCGTTTACCTTGGAAAGATAGCTGATGCGCCTTTCGGCATTGGTCATGGTCCCTTCTTTTTCCGTCCACGCCGCAGCAGGCAGTACCACATCTGCATAACGCAGCGTTTCGGGTTTATTGGATATTTCCTGCACCACTACGTATTTTGCCTTTTGCAGCGCAGCTTCTGCAAAGCGTGCATCCGGTAAGCTTACCAGCGGATTGGTGCACATGATCCAGATGGCTTTCAGCCGGCCGTCGTTCAGTGCGGTGAACATTTCGGTAGCGGTAAGACCCGGTTTATCTGAAAGTTCCGTACCTCCCCAGAATGCCTGCACCTCTTTGCGGTGCGCGGGGTTGTTCAGCACACGGTGTGCCGGGAGAAGATTGGATAAGCCACCTACTTCGCGGCCTCCCATGGCGTTAGGCTGCCCCGTTAAGGAGAACGGACCGCTGCCGGGCCTGCCGATATGCCCGGTGATCAGGTGAAGGTTAATAAGACTAAGATTTTTATGTACACCAACAGAACTTTGATTCAATCCCATTGTCCAGAAAGTCATAAAGCCGGTAGCATTGCCAATGTAATCAGCCGCCCTGTGAATGTCTTCTGCAGCCACACCGCAAATGGCCGCTGCCTCTTCTATGGTGCGTTCCATCACAGCATCCTTATATTGGTCAAAACCATTGGTATGCGCTTCCACAAATGAGCTGTCGGTATACCCGCTGGTGATGAGCGCCCGGCCTATGGCGTGATGCAGTACAATATCAGTTCCGGGATTTACCTGCAGGTGCACATCGGCAAGTGCGCAGCTTTGTGTAACCCGGGGATCGCTCACAATGATTTTCATATCGGGATTGGCGGCCCTGGCGGCTTCCACCCTGCGCCATAAAATAGGATGACACCAGGCAGGATTGGCGCCTGCCACAAAAATGCAATCGGCCTGCTCTATATCATCGTAGGTACCGGGCACTGCATCTTCTCCCAAAGCCATTTTATAAGCTGCTACTGCGCTGCTCATACACAGCCTGGAGTTAGTATCTATATTATTGCTGCCAATAAATCCCTTGATCAGTTTATTTACTACATAGTATTCTTCTGTGAGGCATTGCCCGGATGCGTAGAAGGCTACTGCATCCGGGCCATGTTTTTTAATGATCGCTGCAAACACCGCGGCGGTGCGCTCCAATGCCTGGTCCCATGTAACCCGCTGCCGTGGAAGGTTACGGTGATACCGCATCTCAGGATATAACAACCTGTCTGAAGTATCCATTACCGTATAATGCAGGTTCATACCTTTGGAACAAAGCATGCCTTTATTAACCGGGTGTGTTTTGTCACCTTCTACATGCAGCTTGCCCTGCCGGTCTTTATGTACCACTATTCCACAGCCTACGCCACAATAGCAACAGGTGGATTTGAATGATGCTTGCATGCTTAAGGTTTTACAATGATTTATGATACCGCTACCGGGGTTCCTACCGCCGTTTCCTCCGTGGCAGGCTGCCTGGTAAAGCGTGTCAGCATTACAATACAGGAGATCGCTATCACTACATAACCGATATACGTGAACGCCTGTACGTAACTGATACTGTCTGATTTAAACAGGAAGCCGAACAACATGCCGCCCAGGTTGCCCCCTGCGCCAACAATGCCGCTTACCAGTCCTGCATTTTTTTCATCGATAAAGGGCACGATGCCATAAGTAGCGCCATTGGCCATTTTCAGGAAAAGCGCAAAGCTCAGCATGGCAATGATGGCTACAGCCAGCGATCCTGCCTGTGCAAATAATAATAACCCAATACCTTCCGCCAGCAGCATCAGGGCCAATAACCATCCTTTTCCTCTCATGCCAAACCTGGCGCCTGTTTTATCTGAAATAATGCCGCCCAATGCCCGTGCAAACAGGTTCATAAAACCAAAGATGCCGGCCCAGAACCCTGCGCTGCCCTGCGAAAGTTGAAAAGTATCTACAAAATGTAAGGATGCTACATTGTCGAATGTGATCTCCATTCCGAAGCACATACCATATGCCAGCGTGAGCGCCCAGATACGCCAGTCGCCTAATACAGACCAATCCGTTTTATTATCTTTCTTATTATATCCTATCTCATCAAAATTCCCGTTGGGCGTATCTTTTGTGTAACGGTAATACAGGTAAGCTACACCAAGCATCATGAGCCCGGGCAGTATCATAGCATACCGCCATGCCTCATGTTTGGTATAACCAAAACCAACGATCGCAGCAAATATTACCGGCATCACCATGTTGGTAACGCCTCCACCCAGGTTGCCCCAGCCACCGGTAACCGCATTGGCAGTGCCTTTGATGGCAGGAGCAAACATAAGGGAGGTGTGAAACTGCGTAATAACGAAAGAACCTCCAATAACGCTGATGGCTAAACGGAACAGCAGGAAGGAGGTATAGTCTTTTGATAATCCTACCAGGAATACCGGTAACGAACCTATCAGCAGCAGGCGGATAGCGGTTTTGCGCGGCCCCCAGGTATCACACAGGCGGCCAATGATCAGCCTTGCTATAATAGTACCGGATACGGAAGCAATAATGATATTGCCTACCTGCGATTTTGTTAAGCCAAGATCGGCGCGGATGGTAGGCATCAGCGGCGCTAACCCGAACCAGCCAAAGAAGCACACAAAGAACATCAGCCACGTAATATGAAACGTGCGCATCTGTATAGTATCAATACTGAATATTTTTAATTTTTCTAAAGGAGCAGCCATGTGTAATGTTTTACAGGTTATTTAATCAGGAATTGAGGCCGGATGTTAACCGAGATATAGGCCCAGTTACTGTTCGGGGCAGCGTTTTTTACATTTTTAACAGTAGGGGAAGATAAGGCGGCCGTACTCCAGAAATGACTGTAGCCTGCTTCCAGCCCTATCATTTTGGTAAGTGTGTAATTAGCTGTTACATCTGCTTCGGTCCCAAACTGTTTATTCATGCCTGTGATAGCTGCTGCACTGAAAAATTGATGTACATCGCCGGTTAATGCCCAACGATCATCCGGTTTTAGTTTTGTTTTTATGTAATAATCCTGTAATCCTTTATTGCCAAAACCACTGGCCACATAGAAATAATCCATATTACCCCAGAACTTATGCGGTGTGCCGTACAACGGGTCAAAATCAGGACTGGTATAATCCGCACCTGCCCCTGCACTGAGTACTTTATTCACACTGTAAAAGAAAGATCCGGAAAGTAAACTGCCGCTCACCGTTTGTCCGTTCCCGTTGGTACCAAACTGGTGATACGCGGCAGCTGTATAGGTAAATCTGTTGAATGCCTGCGTGTAAAACAATCCTGTGGTCATGCGGGTATTCACGGCGCCTTCATATGTTTTCACCGCCACATGCTCCACGCTGTCGATATGGTATTTTGAAAACTGGTCGGCCAGGAAAAGGAAAGATAAATTCCCCTCTTTCAGTTTCCTGGATACATATGCATACTCCAGGCTTTTGTACATATTTCCGCCGTTGGTGTTTGCCGTATAGTTACCGGGAGGCGTGGCGTTGTAGATACTGCCGCTGGCATTTTCTTTGTTTTGATTGAAAGCAGCTCCTATATGGAAGGTCCAGGCGTTGCTTTCATACTTTAGTACCGCTGCATCATGCCGGCGGCCTTGCTGCAGCCAGTCGAGATTGCCTAACAGGCGGCTGTCGTCGTACACCAGCTCCTGCCGGCCAATTTTCAGCGAAAGACTTTTATTTTTTACCACTGTATCTGTCAGTAATATTTCCGCCCACGCTTCGTGCAGCATAAACCCGTTGTTATCCGGGGTAGTGGTGCGGTTAATGGTAGATCCGTCCTGTCCCCAAACGCGTACATCCTGCAGGGTTAGTCCCAGTTTGATGCGGTAGGCGCTGAAACCTGCCATTAGCCGGGTGCGCTGGGAAGTGAAAAAAGCGGGGGCGGCGCCCTCCGGCTGCGGTGATCCTTGTCCGTTACGTAGCTCGGTGCGGGTTCTGAGTTGTGCACCGAGTGTGAGTTGTGCATAACCGTACTGTGATAATAACAGTCCGGGAAGTATCAGTGATACCTTGCCTGGAAACCATTTTTTCATGTAACTTTGGTTGATTTTGAATGAGCCAATCATTTCAGGTCAGAAACCCGGTTAGCCTGCCAGCTGCCGGGTTTCGTTTGTTATATTATACACCGGCCATCTCCATCTCAGCCGCTACACCTATATATACCATGTCGTCCACGATTTTTACAGGGTAGGTGGTGAGAGAACATTCATGCTCGTCGGACAGGCAACGGCCGTCTTTCAATGAGAATGTTTTTTTATGAAAAGGGCAGGCTACTTTAGGCTCATCTTTTACGGTGCCGGTCATACCACGGCTGAGCGCCATCTGCTGGCGGTGCGGGCAAAGGTTTTGGGTAGCATACCATTCGTTTCTGCGGGCAAAAAAGAAGAGGGCTATCTGTTCCTCTTTATACTTTACGCAAACGCCGCCATTGGTGGGTACATCCGATGTTTTGCAGGCAAGGAACCAGCTGATGGTAGTAGTGTGAGTAGTAGACATAGCAGTGTTTTTTTGTGTAAAGAATTTATTTCCATTCTGCGGCTTTCTTCTGGGCACGCATCGATTCAAATTTTACGGTCGGGTCTTTGTCGGCCGGGGCATTTACAAAGTGGGAGAAGCGCTTGCGCAGTTCGGGATTTTCTACTACTTCACGCCATTCGCATTTGTAGTTGTCTACCAGGAACTGCATTTCTGTTTCAAGCTGGGAGGCGATACCAAGACTATCATTCACCACCACATTGCGTAAGTAATCCATACCGCCGTCCAGTTTGTTGAGCCAGGTAGCAGTACGTGTGAGCGGATCGGCTGTTTTGATATAGAACATCAGGAAGCGGTCGATATATTGGATGCAGGTTTCGCTGTCGATGTCTGATGCCAGTAACTGTGCATGCTGGGGTTTGGAACCGCCGTTACCGCATACATACAGGTTCCAGCCTTTTTCGGTGGCAATGATGCCGAAGTCTTTCGACTGTGCCTCTGCACATTCGCGGATACAGCCGGATACAGCCGATTTAATTTTATGCGGCGCCCGCAGGCCACGGTAGCGTTCTTCTATCCTGATGGCAAAGCTCACACTGTCGTGCAACCCGAAGCGGCACCAGGTGGAGCCCACGCAACTTTTTACGGTGCGCAGCGCTTTACCGTAAGCATGGCCGCTTTCAAAACCTGCTGCAATCAGTTCTTCCCATATATTGGGCAGATCGCTGAGGTGTGCGCCGAACAGGTCGATGCGTTGCCCGCCGGTAATTTTCGTATAGAGGTTATATTTAGTACCGATCTGGCCGATCACTACCAGTTTTTCCGGCGTAATTTCCCCGCCCGGGATCCTTGGAACCACAGAATAAGTACCGCCTTTCTGGATATTGGCGAGGTAGCGGTCGTTGGAGTCCTGTGCGGTGTCATTGCCTTTATCAAGGATCATATCGTTCCACAAACTGGCAAGGATAGAGGCTACCACCGGTTTGCACACCTCGCAGCCTTCGCCGTCGCCGTAATGGTCCAGCACTTCATCAAAGGAGCGGAGCGATTTTACCTTAATAAGATCCAGCATTTCCTGGCGGGAGTAGGGGAAGTGCTCGCATACCACGTTGCGGATATATTTGCCCTGGGCTTTCATGGTGGCGGTGATCAGGTCTTTCACCATGGGAGTACAGCCGCCGCAGCAGGTACCGGCTTTGGTACATTTCTTTACTTCATCCAGTGTTTCAAACCCGTCGGTTACTGCCTGGCAGATAGCGCCTTTGCTTACACTTTCGCAGCTGCAGATCATTGCTTCATCGGGAAGGGCGGTAACGCCGGCGCCTGTGTCGGCGCTGCCGCTTCTGTTGCCCAGGAGCAGGTCTTCCGGGTTGGAAGGCAGTGCCAGTTTATTTTTAGTGGTTTGCAGCAGCATATTATAGGCTGCCGCATCGCCTATCAGGATGCCTCCCAGCAGGAACTGGCCGTCTGTAGTAATATTGATCCTTTTGTAGGTGCCTTTGAATTTGTCTTCAAATACAATGCTGTGGCAGTTTTCAGGATCGGAAAACGGATCCCCGAAGCTGGCCACATCTACACCGATGAGTTTTAGCTTGGTGCTCATATCAAAACCGGTGAAGGCTTTCACTTCACCGGCTATATGGGAGGCGGCTACTTCTGCCATTTCATAACCCGGGGCCACCAGGCCATAGATCATGTTGTTGTAAAGTGCGCACTCACCAATGGAATATATAAAGGAGTCACTTGTCTGCATCTGTTCGTTTACCACGATGCCGCCGCGCGGACCAACGGTCAGCCCTGCCGCGCGGGCCAGTTCGTCACGTGGTTTAATACCGGCAGATACCACCAGGATATCCGTTTCCAGGATAGTATCATCGGAAAACTGTAAACCGGTAATGGCTTCGTCGCCCAATATTTCGCGGGTATTTTTGCCGGTTAATACTTTCAGTCCCAGCCCGGCCAGTTTGTTCTGCAGGATAGCCGAACCCTGTTCATCTATCTGCCGGGGCATAAGGCGGGAGGAGAATTCCACTACATGGGTATTATTAATGCCCAGGTCCAGGAGGGCTTTGGCGGCTTCCAGTCCCAGCAGTCCGCCGCCTATTACAGCACCGCTGCTGGCATTGGGCGCATAGGCCTTCATCATTTCCAGGTCTTCTATAGTGCGGTAAATGAATACACCTTTTTTATCCATGCCCGGTACCGGTGGCACAAAGGCGGCAGAACCGGTGGCAATTACCAGGTAGTCGTAGTTTTCCACAATGCCCTTATAGGACTGTACTGTTTTCTGCGTGCGGTCAATTTGTAATACGGGGTCGCCCAGGTGCAGCCGTATACCCTGCTCTGCGTACCAGTCGGCCGTAGCCAGTAGCAGATCGTCAGCTGTTTTACCGTCAAACCAGGAAGTAAGATGTACACGATCGTAGGCGGGACGGGGTTCTTCACCAAATACAACCAGTTCTATCGGGGTATCGGCAGATTTGGAAAGGATCTTCTCACAAAATTTGTAGCCCACCATACCGTTTCCTATTACTACTATTTTCATTCGACTATATTTAAGGATCAGAAAACTTGAATTATATTATAATAAATTTAATATAATATTATTTCTTGCTTTGGAGATGATTTTTAAGGTAGGTGTATGATGTTGATTATAAAATTAAGCGTTTTTGTTTTAATTTTATATAAGATTCAATGTTAAATCATCACATAATTTTAAATACAATATGTATGCAGGCATCATATCCATCTTTATCTTTAGTAGGAGCAGGGCCCGGAGATCCTGAAATGATCACCCTGAAAGCGATCAATACCATCCGGCAGGCCAACGTTATATTATATGATGCATTGGTGAACGAATCCCTGCTTACCTATGCCTCACCGGCAGCGGTGATTAAGTTTGTAGGCAAAAGATATGGTTGTCATGCCCTGTCGCAGCAGGAAATTAACCACCTGATCGTGGAAATGGCATTTACCCACGGCCACGTTGTCAGGCTTAAAGGTGGCGATCCCTTCGTGTTTGGCAGGGCGGTAGAGGAAATTGAAACCGCCCGCAGGCATGGGATCCCGGTAGCGGTGATACCGGGTATTTCCAGTGCGGTGGCTGTACCGGCGTCACAAATGATACCGCTTACCTGCAGGGGGATCGCGGAAGGTTTCTGGGTAACCACCGGCACCACGCAGTCCGGCGATATTTCAAAGGACATTGCACTGGCAGCACAATCCACTGCCACCGTAGTGATCCTGATGGCCATGAGTAAACTGGAGGGCATCATGGATATTTTCCAGGCCCATGGCAAGGCAAATACACCGGTAGCTATTATCCAGGACGGCACCACACCACAGCAGAAAATGGTGACCGGCACGGTAAGGGATATTGTGTGGCGCGCCCAGGCAGCGGGTATGGGCAACCCTGCTATTATAGTGGTAGGGGAGGTAGTAAGACTACAATCCCTGCTGGCGGACGGAACATTGCAACAATTACAAAACAGTAGTACAATACATGAAGAAAGATAAACAGGGCTGTGATGGTAAAACCTGTCTCCTTTGCCGGTTATCCCTGAAAGAATGGGCGCCTGCAACAACATTGCACCGCAAAAATTTTATGCTGAACAAAGGAGAAACCCTGTTTAAAGAAGGCGATAAGGTGGAGGGTATCTACTTTATCTATGAAGGCCGCATGAAAGTGCATAAACACTGGGGGCCTGATAAAGAACTCATCGTCCGCTTTGCACAAAAAGGGGATATAGTCGGGCATCGCGGGATAGGCGGCACTGAACATTTTTATCCCATATCTGCCACTGCGCTGGAACCTGTAAAGGTTTGTTTTATAGAGATGGATTTTTTTCAGGCATCTCTCAAAATCAATCATGACCTGCTGTACGAACTAATGCTGTTCTATGCACAGGAACTGCAAACCTCCGAAAAGCAAATGCGCAACCTGGCGCATATGTCTGTCAAAGGCCGTATGGCCAATGCACTGCTACTGCTGCAGCAAAAGTTTGGTTTTAATAAAGATGGTTTTATTGACCTGGCGCTAAGCAAACAAGACCTCGCCTCCTATATCGGCGCTACCTATGAAACCACTTTCAGGGTATTGAATGAATTGATAGAAGAGAGGATGGTGGCTGTTTCGGGTAAGAGTATCACTATCCTGAATGAAAATAAATTATTACGCCTTACGGAAATCAATTAGCCCCTATCAGGCAATGTATTTGCGCAGCTTCTTCTCGCTTAATATGGTAATGGCACGCCCTTCCACGGTAATCAGTTTTTCGGCAATAAACTCCTGCAGGTTGCGGTAAATAGTTTCATAGGTAGTGCCTGAAAACGAAGCGAGATCCTGCCTGCTGATAGTAAAATGAAGCGCTTTATGCAACCGGCTTAGTTCCAGCAAAGCATCTGCCAGCCTGCTTTTTACATCCATATGCACCAGGTTGCGCATTTTCCTCTCCGCCTCCTGCAACTCATCTGCATAAAATTGCATCAGCTTCAGCGACAAGCTGGGATTCACTTTCAGCGATGCTTCAAAAAATGCCAGCTCTGTATAACACACCGTTGTGTCTTCTACTGCCGTTGCTGAAACAGTGTACAGCCGCTCCCCGCTACCCAGGCCACGATGCCCCAGGATATCGCCCTGTTGGGCAAAGCGGACGATGAGTTCTTTATCAGGCCCCCA
>NZ_DATMTE010000133.1:0-2548 GCF_035564935.1 Chitinophaga sp.
GATATTCCAGCGCCCGTGCCGGAGTACGCTTCTGTATGCCCCATGGTAGCGGGTTTCAGAGATAAGCCTTATATAACCTATATATAAGCGTTAGGTAATGCTTATATAACCTGTTATTATAAGAGATGGCTTATCTGCAGCTTACCAGTGATACTGCTGCCGGAAACCAGCAGGGAACAGTGATGGCAGGCTCCCTTTGGCAGGACATTTTCCTTACCAGTAAATGGGGAAACACATTATTTTTCTTACCGGCTAACGGTCGTCGGTGTGTTTTTATATCTTGCGGTTCAATCAGTGTAATGACATCCAACAATATGAAAATCAATATCGTTATGCTCTTCCGCTCCGTTAACCGATATCACACGTTACTATCTGCCGCTTTGTTGATCGCCCCGTTCCAGGCGGTCGCCCAGTCGCCACGCTGGGAACTGGTACCGGACGGCGGCATCCAATGGAATGTAACCACCTCGCAGCCACATACCGATCATATAGAAATGAGCGGCAAGCAACTTTCCGCTATCATCACCTACGGAACAAACGACCGGCAGGAGCTCCTGGTAAAAAAGCAGCTGGTGTTCCCCATGCTGCGCACTATTCCCAATAACACCCATGCCAGCCTGAAAACAGATTTCGATGGCAGCGAATTGCCGGTCATAAAAGTAAATGGCTCCCCGCTGCGGTTAAAGCCTGTGAGCTTTTACCTCAAAGGGATATTGCGTATTCAATCGCAAAGCAGCACATTGGTAACGGCTACGGATATACTTTATCCATCTGTAGATAAAGCTGGATTTATACAATTGCGGGAGTTGGTGAACAACAGCAACCGTACCTGCCATGTGGAAGTGGATAGCCTGGTGAAAGAGCAACATACGGATGCCGCTAAAGGCGTATACGGCGAATACCTGATCCGCTCGGAGGTGACCGGCTACGGCGCCTTTGACCTGAAGCCCGGCGGGAAACATACCATGGCAGTGATCTATTCCGCACGTAAAATAAGTACCCCTGCCTATCATTTTTCGCCGGCTTATGAGCTGGCCAGGAGGGAAGTATTTGTGAAGGAACTGATGCAGGACCTGGTACTGGAAACGCCCAATGACACCATTAACCGGGGCTTTGGCTTTGCCAAGGTCCGCGCCACGGAAAGTATTTATGATACAAAGGGGGGCCTGATGCATGGGCCGGGCGGCGGCGCTTACTATGCGGCTATTTGGGCAAACGACCAGGCGGAATATGCCAACCCGTTTTTTCCTTTCCTCGGCAATTTGAATGGCAATGAATCGGCGGTGAACAGTTTCCGGATGTTCGCCAGTTACATGAACCCGGCTTATAAGCCTATTCCAAGTTCCATTATTGCAGAAGGAGATGGTTACTGGAACGGCGCCGGCGACCGTGGCGACCAGGCGATGATAGCCTATGGCGCTGCGCGGTTTGCCCTCGCCTCCGGCGATACCGCACAGGCGCAGCAGTTGTACCCGCTTATCAACTGGTGCCTGCAATTCCTGGAGCTGCACAAAAGACCGGATGGCATCATCACTTCCGATGCGGATGAACTTGAGGGCCGTTTCCCCGCAGGCAAAGCCAATCTTTCTACCAATGCACTGGCCTACGGCGCTTACCAGAGCGCTGCTTACCTGGCTGCTGCGCTGGGGCATACTGATACCGCTGCCTTATACAACCAGCGCGCCGCTAAACTGGGGAGGGATATCGAATCGTTTTTTGGTCGCACGGTGCAGGGCTTCAACACCTACCGGTATTATGAAGAAAACACCATACTCCGTTCCTGGATCTGCCTGCCGCTGGTAATGGGACTCAACCAACGCCGCGATGCCACCATGAAGGCATTGCTATCGCCCTACCTTTGGACGCAGAACGGTATCCTCACCGCTTCCGGTGACCATACTTTCTGGGACCGCTCTACCCTGTATGCCTTCCGGGGCCTGTTCTTTGCCGGGGCTACCGATACCACCCTGAAATACCTGGCCTACTATACGCGGCAACGCTTACTGGACGAACATGTGCCTTACCCGGTAGAAGCCTGGCCGGAAGGGGACCAGCGCCATCTTTCCGCTGAAAGCGCATTATACTGCCGCGTGATCACCGAAGGACTTTTTGGTATGGTGCCCACCGGGCTGCGGAGTTTTGATATGTGCCCACGGCTGCCTGCCAGCTGGAACCACATGACGTTGCGGCATATCAGGGCCTTTGCGGCGGATATGGATATTGCCGTAAAGCGTGCCGGTAAGCGGTTTACGGTAACAGTGACTAATAAAGGAAAAACAGTGCTCACGAAAAACTGGGACGGCAAATCCACACTGCATGTGGTATTGCCGGGATAATACCTCATACAAAAAAGCAAAAGGACGTCTCAATTATTTTTGAAACGTCCTTTTTGCTTGCCAGCTATTATCTCATTAAAATTTTTCTCCCGCTATATACACGGATAATTTGAAGTAGTTATTGTCATTTGCCTGCGCATTTATAATATCCACTTTCACGGTATGGTTGCTGCCGGCAGTAATATTGCCCGTGATATTAATAGTATGTGGGG
>NZ_DATMTE010000134.1:0-3471 GCF_035564935.1 Chitinophaga sp.
ACGTGTACTCCGTACCAATGGCCTATTGTTGATGAAATTATTGGCGTAGAACGAGAAGCCCATATTTTTGGCAAATTCCTTGGTGAGTTTCACATTGAACAGCCAAAGCGGTTTCCAGCTTTCGCTGCGGAAGGTTCCCTCATTCAGGCTCAGGTAGATATCCCGGTCGGCGGAAGTGATCTGCTGGCGTTCGGCTTCTGAAAAATAGGTGATGGCCATAGGCTGGCCCGGTCCTACAGGGATATAGCCTATGGGCAGACTGGAGAAGTCAACATTGCGTTCCTTGTCAAGCCAGATGGTCTGCGCCGTCAAGGTTAGGATAAACCGCAGTTCGGGAATATGGTGTATGGCCCGTAGTGAGGTCACGAATCGCTCGGCTTCCGTACCGCGTGGAGCGAATACGCCGACGCGTGTCATGGGCTTATTGGGTACTTCCTGTGCCAGGATGTAGGGTGTGGTGGTGGTCGATCTGGTGGATTGGTAGGCTCCTGTGAGCTGCAAGGAGGTACGGATGGCGTCAAAACGCCCCATGTCGAAGTCAAATTCAGCGCCCTTATTGATGATCTGCCTATCGTTGGTCGGCGTGGCATAGCTAAACACATAAGGCGTATTGGTTACCACATCGCTCAAGATCGGTTTTCCGCCCGGTACTTCCTGTTGCACGGTATAGGTCGGGATAAGCGCATATTGTAAGCTGTTTAAGGTGGTCATATAATCGTAGGCATTGTCGATTTTATCGTGATAAGCTGTAATGCTGAGACGTCTGTCTTTCCCGATTTTCCAATCGATACCCACTTCCTTTTTATATGATTTAGCTAATTTGAGCTGATTATTCCCTGTATTATAGACGCGTGTGGTCATCAGCGCCAGAGCCTCGTTGGGATCCTGTTTGTAATAATTTAAACTGAAGACGTCGAAATAGGCATTTTCAGGATACAGGAGGTTCAGCGTCGGCGCCTTGGTCGCAATACCATATCCCGCACGTAGGCTGAACGAGGGCAGTAGGTCATAACTTACATTAATCCGTGGTGACAGCACCGCTTTGTTGTCGCTGCGGAAGGGCTGCAGCTGATCCATGCGTAGACCGGCCTGGATGGACAGTTCGCGCTTGCCAAACCGGGCTGTCATGCGGTCTTCGGCATAGGCGCCGAGCTGATGGAGTGCCGGAACATCTTTGTATGCCCTGGAGCGGTAACCGTTCATGCCATTGGTACGGTAGGGGAAATCTGGATCAAAAGTCTTTCCGCTCCCTGTATTGACATCCATCCGGTAGTCCGCACCGACCAGCAGACGGTGCGTAAACAGACCGGTCTTGGCATAAAACTCATCGGATAGTTTGGCAAACAGGTTGACCGGTTTTCCCTCCACCCATGCTTTATTGGTATAGTTTGCAGGTAAATAGGGGACATCAAATGTACCATCGGTATAGGAACTGCCAACAGCAGAGATGCCCGAAGTTCCGGAATTCTCCAGGTAGGATTTTTGAAGTGCGTAGTTTAACGATAGGGTATAATTCAATTGACGCGCCAGTGCGCTGTTAAGTTTCCATTTTCCGTTGCTGGAGAAGCGATAGCTGTACTCCTGCGACCTATTGAGCTCCGGTACGGCATTGGCATCGGGGTCAATTTTGACCTTGTCCAGGTTGCTGCCAAAGGAAAAATAGGTATTGGTATAAAGCGGTCTGTCCTGGCCAAATGTTTTGGTATACTGCGCCGATCCGGTCACCCGGCTATACGTTGCGTAAGCCGAAGTTTGTTTGTCGTTGGCTCGGGTATAGTCGAGATCAACAAATAAGGTACCACTGTTGCTTCCCAGATCGAAACCCTGTCCGGCCCAGAACTGGGTCAGTTTGGGATTTATCCGTCCTTTTACCTGCAAGTTTTCTTTGCCGGCCTTGGTCTGCACGAGGATGGCTCCGGAAGTCATATCGCCGTATTCAACGCCAGCGATACCGCGGATGACTTCGATGGATTCGATATTGTCGGCCGTATATTGGCGCATATCGGCGCCCAGTCCCTGAGCAGTGGAGAAGCTTCCGCTGGATCCGCTGGATCCGGAGGTGCCCGTCACAATGGCCGCAGAGCCGAGGGACTGCAGGTTGGCATTGTTGGATGTCGGAGCGCCATTGATAATCAGTGATGTACCTAGAGAACTCATAAAATCCGACGAACGATTGGTCCCGTCGGTATTGCCCACATTTCGGATACCGGCTTTGTTTACATTGGTAAAATCCGGATTGATGGTAATCGCACCCGGTAGCAATTGCAGGACTTCGCCCAGGTTGGTGGCCTGCATATGTTCGATGGCCTTGCGGTTGATGACGGTGGAGGTGGCACCTTGCTTACGGTTTTCCCGGGCGACAACGACCACGTCTGCCAGGGCTATTGAATTTTCTTGCATTGCGATGGCAATCGGCTGATTTCCCGACGTGACGGATTCCTCAACCGTAAGCATGCCCAAGTAGCTTACTACCAGTGTATACTGACCTGCCGGCATGCGGCTGAAGGTAAAGAATCCCTTTTCGTCGGTCTTGGTGTACAGGCCGAGTTCGCTGATCTGCACGGTAGCGCCTTTCAATGCTTTGCCGCTTGCTTTCTCAGTAATCACGCCACGGATGCCACCTTCTTGAAAAGTGCTTTCGACCGATAGCGTTGTGCCTGCCGCCGGAAGGGCAAACGTAGCAGTTGATAAAGTCAGCAAGGCAAAAAATAGGAGTGACCGTTGCATCAGCAATGGCGTATCTTTATTTTCCATGGCTATGTCCCATATTTTCGGGGTTAATCATGATGTGTGCTTTGTATGACCCTTCGTCCATTAACCATGGGATGCCCGGTAAACCCGGTTTGGTCGACAAACCGATATCAGCTGCTTTCGCATAAGGCACATAGATCACATAACGACGCTGTGCGCCTTCAATTTCACCTGTGGTTTGATTTAATTTGGCCAATGGTCCCCAATAGCCGTACAGGATCGTAGGAGTTTGTGGAATGCTTAATTTACCTGCTTTATGTTCTGCCTCACGGATTTCATCCCGTTGTTTGCGCTTGCCTTCGGCGATCAATTCACGACCTCTGGCCATAAAGGGATCCAGGCTCTTAGGGTAGGCATAGGCATACAGTACCGATGATTTGTAATCCGGTGCAAGGCAGATCAGGTTGTTGGCGGTTGTGCCTTCCTGCAAGGTGACAAATTCACCCTTTTCATTATAACCGAGTACCTTGGCTCCCTCACGTTGGTCGGCAGGTGCTGCCTGTAAGGCGATTTTTATCTGTAGATCCTTCGCCAGCGGACTGCGGGCCTGTTGTTGTGCAAATACGGTCAATGTTCCCCAGGAGAGTGCCAGGGCAATGATAACATGTTTCATAGGTATTCCTTTAGCTGTTAATGATTAATTGTTTTTGCCTGTTAGCAAAAGCATGTTGCAAATATATGTATTTAGATTTATTATAAATAAGTGAATTTTAAAATATT
>NZ_DATMTE010000135.1:0-4712 GCF_035564935.1 Chitinophaga sp.
GAGAGATAAAATAGTACCGGGCAAGGGGGATGATACATGGCATTGGCTTTTCGTTTTATTTAATACCCAAATTGTTCACTACATCTTCGGGATAGCCATAAAATTTAGCATACAGGATTTTATTCCGTTCCACTTCTATTCCGGGTTCTTTCACTTTGCTGACTACAAACGGGTTGCCACCTGCGATAACATGGTCAGGCACATCTTTACTTACGTTGGAATTGGCCCCGATGATCACATCATCACCCACGGTTACGGGGCCGGCGATAACTGTGCCGGCACAAATAAAGCACCAGCTGCCAATAATAGGCGTGGTCCTGTTGTCTTTGGTTTTACCAAAGTTTCCGCCCAGGGTAACATGCTGCCCGATGGTGGTCATGGCGCCTATTTTAACGTTACCGCCAATGATCACACCATAAGGATGTGGTAAACGGAGCCCCCCGGCAATATCCGCTGTATGCGCTATTGTAGAACCATAGCGCCGCCTGATGCGGTTGTAGTAATAAAAGCTTAATATTTTTATCCGTTTACGGTGAAAGTAACTACACAATCTGAATAATAACACTGCATGAAACGCCTCACTTTTTAAGGCCCTGTGAATAGTAAGCAGTAACAGCTTTCCTTTTCCACCAACAGGTACAACAGGTACTCCATTTTTAATGTAGTACCATGACAGGTCCAACTTTATTTTATCCCAAAAATCCATATAGTGCTGATTAATAAATCGTGTGTTTATTTTCTGTATCTATCTACCGGGATGCAGGGTCCTGGCTGCTTTTAACTACACAGCAACGTCCTGCTTCAGGTGATTATTGTTCCAGGGTCATTTTGCTTTCACTGGAAATAGTTTTTTTCATCAACATTAATTTTTCATTATCAGGTTGATCCTTTCCATCTTTACCGGTTTTTACAACATTGACTTTTGTAAACTTCACCGCAGGCGCATATCCATTAGGTTTATAGCTACGGAAAGGCCTTTCTATATTATTCTTCCATACCGGGTTGATTATTTCAATGTTACCTTTCATAGGAGGCACATCATAATGTTTTTTCAGTCCCCCCATTGAAAAAGCGACAGCTGATCCGTCATCGCGGTGATTCCTGATCGTTATATCCACCTGTTTCTGATTTGCACCAATCAGCCTGAACAAAGAGATCACGATACCGTGTTTGGCATTATTCAGGGTAACGGGACTTTCCATCACCACATTATCAACCACATCGTTGTTATTGTTCGGCTCTATATCGATGCCGCTCATAGGCGCCTGTCCGTAAGTATTGGAAATAACAGGTGCAACTAATTTCAGGCCATTAACAGAAATGATGGACATACCATTACGCCGGTTATAATCCAGCATAGCGTTATAGATATTTATGTTGGAGCTGGTTATTCCTTCCAATCCTGCAATATATATACCATCTCCCCAGCAATTTGAAACACGGGGGGCATAGATATTTACATTCCTGGAGCCGCGAATGGCAATTCCCATTCCCCATTGGCCGGCATTGCCTTTATGGCCTTTACGGTCTCCTTCAATTACGGCGAAGTAAACATTTACATTCTGCACCTTATGAATGCGCAATACTTCATAGGTATCTTTAGTTGTTGCCTGGAGGATCAGCTTTGAATTGTCCCTGAAAACGATATTAGCGTCATTTCCCACTGTTAAGCCCTTATCACTGATCAGCACCGGGAAGTTTGGCATCACCACTGATTTATGCTGGTCCATTGCGGTTTGCAGATAGCTCGTATAGTCTACAGTACCGTCTTTCTGATATCCTTTCGGTAGCGCCGCAGTCAGATCGAAAGCCGCGGCAGCTACCTGGTTTGCTTTACTTTGGAACACAGCAGATTGCCCCTTGTCAACATATTTGTCGGCCACGCCCTGTTTATACGAAAAAGCAGGAAATTGCGCTTTCGAAGGAAAGCAGCCACAAATAAGCAGAACAACTACCAGCAGTGGTGTTGATTGACATTGGTGCAAAAAGAAACGCTGTTTCATTTCCATAATTTTTTTATGTGTGTAACTACCCTTTCCAATTGCTGTAGTGTGAGATTGGAACCGCTGGGCAGGCATAACCCATCTTCGAAAAGCGCTTCAGATACGCCATTGACGTAAGCCGGTGCAGCTGAAAAAACAGGTTGTTGATGCATTGGTTTCCAAAGTGGCCTGGATTCTATGTTTTCCTTTTCAAGTGCCAATCTTATGGTTTCGCGGCTGATCCCGTTGCTGCGCTCCCTATCCACCAATACAGTTGTTAACCAGCGGTTACAAAAACTTCCTTCCGGTTCCTTTAAAAAACTGATACCGGGTAATGCGCCCAACTCATTTACGTAATAGTCGAAGTTATTACGGCGTTGTTTCACCCGTTCATCGATCACGGTCATCTGACCACGTCCGATACCTGCACATACATTGCTCATCCTGTAGTTATACCCGATATGGCTGTGTTCATAATGAGGCGCCGGATCCCGCGCCTGGGTAGCAAGGAAGCGTGCTTTTTCGATCAATTGCCGGTCGTTGCTGAGCAACGCGCCACCGCCACTGGTTGTAATAATCTTATTCCCGTTAAAACTGAGTACTCCCATGAGGCTTAAATTACCACAGGCAGTTCCATGGTAAACAGATCCGAGTGCTTCCGCAGCGTCCTCCAACACAGGAATTTCATACCTGGACGCAATCGCTGTGATCTCCTTCATTTTTGCCGGCATGCCATATAAATGCACGGGTATAATGGCTTTAGGTTTTTTTCCTTTCTCCAGTCGATCTTTAATTGCCTTTTCCAGCAATACAGGATCCATATTCCAGGTATCCCGTTCGCTGTCGATAAAAACCGGTGTGGCGCCCAAATATGCAATGGGATTGGCAGAGGCCGAAAAAGTCATACTCTGACAAAGCACCTCATCCCCACTTTTCACATCTAACAAAATAAGCGCCAGATGCAATGCTGCGGTACCAGAAGAGAGCGCTCCTACATATTGGGAGCCGGTATAATTTTGCAGGTCGTGTTCAAATCCATCTACTGCCGGCCCCAGCGGTGCTATCCAATTAGAATGAAATACCTCTTTTACAAACTCCAATTCCTTTTCTCCCATATGCGGAGATGATAACCATATCTTTTCGTTCATGATCTGAAACTTTAATGTATTTCTGTGTTATATTTTATTATCCTGGTAATGCAGCATCTGTCTGCGGGTGGTATCATCACCGAAGATGCCCGCCGGCCCATAAAACATATATGTCTGACTGCAACTCCATCCATTAAGTTTAAGTAGTCATCAATACTTTGGACTGCCGGTAAATTTTTCTGTGGTAACATGTCCTGCCTGGCTGATCCCTTCTGAGCGGAAAACTTTCGCAAAAGTCATCCACATAATCCTGACATCGAGCAACAGGCTCAGATGATCCACGTACCAAACATCATAAGCAAACTTCTTTTCCCAACTAATGGCATTTCTTCCATTCACCTGTGCCCAGCCGGTAATACCGGGTTTTACTTCATGGCGCCTGCGTTGTTCATCACTATACAAACCCATGTATTCCACCAACAAGGGTCTTGGTCCCACCAGGCTCATATCTCCCATTATTACGTTTAGTAATTGTGGTATTTCATCCAATGAAGTTTTCCTTATCAGGCTGCCCGCTTTTGTCATTCGCTCTTCATCTTTTAACAAACTGCCATCAGCAGCCCGCTTATCGTTCATCGTTTTGAACTTAATCAGCCTGAAGACACGTCCGTTGAGGCCGGGCCGGAGCTGCGTAAAAAAGGGAGTTCCACCGTTGGTGATGGTCAATATCAGCGCTACGATAAAAAAAACCGGCAATAGCAGCATAAATGCTGATAATGCCACGAGAAAATCAATTAACGGTTTTAATAATTTACGATACCACATCATTCAGAATTTTCAGATAACGACCTGCAGCAATATCCAGCGAATAGGCTTTTCTTGCAAGCCGCCCTGCCTGTTCCTGCTGTTCTTTTAATAACAGATCATCATTTATATATGTACAAAAACGCTTCGCTTCTGTATCTATCTTTTTAATATCAAAATCCAACACAAAACCTACGTTTTCCTGCTCAATCACGGCTGCCTGCCAGCCCCTGTGGTTGATCACAACCGGCCGGGATGCAGCGAGGCAGTCAAAAAACTTATTGGCCGAATTAGCCCATAACTGTGGTATAGGTATTACAAAAGAGGAGGCTACAGTACATTCATAATACAATTGTGATAATTGTGATTTAGGTACCGGGTCAAAAAAATAGATATTTTTATTTAAGACACCCTCGGCCTGTGCATACTGCAACAGGTGCTCCTTTTCCATTCCATCTCCGAAAACGATAAATTTCACTGACGGATCCAGTTTATAGAGATGAATGGCCAGATCAACCATATATTTCAGGCCATTTACCATTCCCAACGTACCTGCGTACAGCACTACTTTCCGGGGAGTAAAACCCAGCAGGGAATGCAGTAATGTACCGGGTTCCATGTATTTCGAGAAGCGCTCCGTTTCAGAGATATTTGCTATCACTGATAGTTTGTGCGCCGGCACGCCGGTACGACTAACCACCGATAACTTCATATCATCAGACAAAGCAACAATATGGGCAGATTTAGCGTAGATATATTTTTCGAACCGTTCCAGCAGCCTGATTACCAGTTTATTTTTAATAATCCCCATTGCCGCCGGTACTTCCGGCCAAACATC